>DATBQC010000472.1:0-2177 GCA_036561065.1 Methylobacter sp.
TTCTCGCAAAGTTTGGTGTTACGGATGGAGCAAATGATGGGGTCGATTTTGGAGGGTTTGTATTTTCGGACACTCAAGCGACGGCCGATTGGTCTGCTCCCCGCATGGATATGATTCAACGCTATGGAGCCGGTGCCGAAATCCGATCACAGCTATATTCTCAGGACCCAACCTGGCCTGGAATGAAGTTCACCGTTCAGACAACCGGCGGAGCAGCACTATCAACGTCGCCAGCTTTCGCATGGAACAACTACACGACCGAACTGATGCGCATAGCCAATAACGGCAACGTCGGCATCGGGACGACAAGCCCTATACAAGCTCTCGACCTTGGTAGTGGAGCGTTGCGGACCGGTGGCCTGGCGATTTCCGGAACCCCAGTCCCCCTGACATCGCCATTTACGGTCAATGGCCAGACACCATCTGCTTTCCTTTTCCTCGACTCCACCTATTCAGTTTTGAGATTTGGAACGCAGAGCGGCGGGCCTACAGCTCTTATATTTGATGTAGCGGGCGGAAGTGGTGGTGATGCGATAACCTTGAGTAATACATATCTTGGACCGGGTTATTTGCATGATAATTTTATCAGTCTCGGCAATTCAACCACCCGTTACAATAGCCTTTGGGTAGGCACAGGTGTAAGCAGTTTTGCCGGCAACGTCGGGATCGGGACGACATCGCCAAACGTCGCGAGGTTCGGGAATTCGACCGTAGTAACGGTGCTGGGATCAAGTGCCGCCGGATCGAAAGGGGTCATCGAATTATCAACCGCTCAAGCAGACGCCAATAACTTGGCAACCGGCGTTTTGGACTATGTTTTTCCGGCAGCTGCATCGGGGTATCGGGAACTTGCCCAAATATCCGCCGTTACCGATGGGACAACGGCGACCCAACGTGGGGGCGATTTAGTCTTTGCAACGCAAACAAATGGCACTGCGGGGGCGTCAGAAAGGATGCGCATCACCGGCAGCGGCAATGTCGGGATCGGGACGACGACTCCAGCAGACCTGCTTGAAATTCATGCTGGTATTGCCAGACTGTCATCGACCAGTGACGGCAATAATGGGTTGATAAGATTTTATGATCAGACCGGAGCACAAAGATTACAAATAGGGCCATCATCCCCGGACTCTACGGCATTCTTTTGGGCTCCCTCTGGGACTTCGTTCAAATTTCAGCCGGGCGGCGTTGAAAGTGTAAGGTTTACCAATACCGGCAACGTCGGCATTGGAACGACGTCGCCAGCGGCGATGCTTAGCATCGGCACCACGAGCCAATTCCAAGTAAGCTCAAATGGTGCGATCTCAGGAACGTCCCTTGTTCTTGGAGGCGCTACGCTAGGAACCGGAGCGCTTGCAACGCTAGGGACTGGCGGTGGCCAGTTCACGTTCGATACTAGCGGGGCATTTAACTTCGGTAGTGGTAATCTTGTCAGCGATCCTTACGGCAATGTATATACCTACGAGTCTTTTCGAGTATCTGCATCATCTGCAAATCCGTATATGGAAATATATGATACCTTTTTGTACCGGGATGCGTCGCAGATTTTTGCCCAACGCAATAGTACAAACGCCCAAAACTTCCGAATCTATAATACTTATACTGATGCATCAAACTATGAACGCGGTGTCTTCGATTGGCAAACGACACCTAATGTATTCAGAATTGGAACCGAAGCCTCGGGAACAGGAACGCTGCGGAATATAGCGCTTGTCGGCGGCAATGTGGGCATCGGCAGCACCATCCCCGTATCCTCGCTTGATCTGTCGCAGAAGAATGATGCTTTGGCTTTGCCCGGCGGCAGTAATGCGCAAAGGCCGACGGGGGTTTCGCTGGTCAATGGCGAGATTCGGTACAACACGGCGGGGACTGGGCAGATTGAGGCTTATTATAACGGGGCTTGGAATAGTTTGGTGACGTCGGCGACGGCGGGGACATCGACTCCGGCGGCGGGTTCGACCGGACAGGTGCAGTTCAACAGCGGCGGCGATTTGGCGGCGTCGAGCAATTTCTTCTGGGACAATACGAACGGGCGTGTCGGGATAGGGATAACGAGTCCGGCGCAAAATCTCGTGGTACAACAAAATACTTCGGGAGGCACAACTGCTTTGACTGTCGCAAATGATAGCGGGGGGTCGGGCGCATCTGCGGTATTGAATCTTTCAACATACAGGGGC
>DATBQC010000473.1:0-2774 GCA_036561065.1 Methylobacter sp.
TGTTTATTATAGTCACCAACCATATCAAGGTGATGTTTTCGGTAGTCAAAATGCGTATTCAGACGATATTTATCGATTAGGGCCGCTGACTATTTCAGAGCAGAATTCACTGGCTAGTAACTCGCTCGGCCCGGTGAATACTCTCACTTTCCCTAATCGCACGGGCTTCGAAGTTGTCTCAGCGATAAACTTCGTTACTTCTTTAGGTACTGGTCGGCTTTCTGGATCTGTGCCGATTCCCCTTCTTACTTCTGCACAGAATCCAACGTCGCCACCAGATTATACCGGTACATTGGTAGATTTATGGAGAAGATTCTCTTTCAACAGGACGGGCTTCGAAGATTGGGCAACGCCCAAATTCCCTGTTCTCCCGGCTTCATTATCGTCTAGGCCAGCCATCAAACTTGGCGGAATTTCTGAAGTTTTTGACAGAGATGTTCCAGCTGAATTTGCTGGATGCGTTGTCCATCTACCAATTGGAGCATGGTTCCGAGATAAGGATTTCGCCGGCAAGATCCTATATCAAATACGAAATGCGTCTGGAGTCGCTGCCATTCAAAATGGCACATTATCACTTACGCCTTACCAAGCACCAACCAACGCGACATCTCCTGCAGGCGGCACTTGGGAAGGCACTGAATTCACATGCGGTCAAGCCTCCGGATCTAACGGTGTTGGAGGAGAATCCATTGCTCTCGTGGATGGAACTTCCAATGTGAATAGCACTACAGTATTCAAGACAGCGAGAGGTGGAGCAGGTTGGTCTCTATCTAAGCCGTGGCCTGGTGGTCCCATTACTTCCAAGATGCCGAAGTCACGGCCAAATACCGAAGTTGGGTCATTACTCGTCGGAACCGCATACCTAGTTCGGTCGCAGCCTCAAACGTTAAACTCGGTTGAAATCCATGCTGGTCAAGAGCTCCAGATGGTGATTGTAACTCGAGGTATCCCTGCATATTTCAGGGACACTGATGTTCTACATTCAGCCATAGGGACCAATGAGGGTTTCACAGCCATAGATAGGTATCGAATCTGGGGACGTCCTCTCGAGAAGCGTCGTGGTGATGTTCCAAGTATCGGAGTCCTCCCAACTCCTCCACCATTATTCCAAAATGATATTTTTGATGATCCAATCTTTTTCGGTTCGAGTGATGTGTCACTCATTTCGATAGAACAAGAAATACTCCCCATCATATCTAATGGGCAAACAATATTCGCCCTCTCACAGCGCCCACTTGCTCCCGATAACGTTATAGCTTGGCTAAATGGTGTTAAGATAACATACGGCATTGATTATACGATAACAGGGCCGTCAAATCAAATATTCACATATATAGTCAGTGGCTCAAATCCTCCGTTGTTAACAACGGACAAACTCGAGTTATATTATCCTCTGTTATGATAATCATTATTTTACATGGCCCTTCATGATTCTTCATATGGAGCTCTCATGAAGTTCCAAAACAAGAGGTAGACAGTGGTCCAACCCCGCTCCCAGCAAATTAAAGATCCGCAGACTCGGCATTCGATGTTGAATTTCTCCCCCGTGCCGGGGAGTTCAAGTACGACAATATCTGCAGCTACTATGAATGCTGCTATTATATCTGACACTCCGGGAGGAATTGAGTCTAATTCATCAGCATATTTATTGTCTTCTAGTTCAGAAGCTTATCCAATTCTTGCTGGAGATGCTTTCAATATTGCTGTTGACGGTGGATCGAACGTTGTTGTTACATTTCTAAATGGTGATACGACAGCTTCTAGAATAGCATCACGGATTAATACAGCAGTCGGATCTCAAATTGCTGGCAATAGCGCCGGGAAGCTTTATCTTCAAAGCCTCACGACAGGATCAACATCCAAATTCATCGTCTCAGACGTCGTAGCGGGCACTCTAGCCAAATTAGGGCTGATCGCAGGAACATTTATTGGTTCTGCTGCCGCTATCCGAGGCGTAGTAACAGTATCCAGGGATAGGCTTGGTGGTTACGTCCCACTAAGAACTACCGACGGGCGAAATGTTGTTACTGACACAGCATATTTAAAGCGCCAAGGAGCCGGATATCTGGCAATTCCTCCTGGTGGCACTCCCGTTCATGGCCGCTTATTATTCGACGGCACAAATTATATCCTTTCCTATTATTCAAGGACTAAGACTACTCCTAAGATTATAACTTTTAATAGTAATCTCGCTCTGCTTGATAACACTGATTCACTAACATTAACATTTACGAATACAACAGGAAGCCTGAATCTATCTTTCCCATCAGGCCCTGGTTTAACACGTGATCAAGTTATTGATAGAATCAATGTCCTCTGGGCTACCCTTACTTTCCTTTCTATTGCCAATGCTATTGTTGCTGGAAAAATAACAGGCCCATATCAAGTTGGTTCTGAATCTATTGCTATTGCTGTTGATGGTGGTGCACCACAGTTATGTACTTTTACTGTCGCGGGTGCTACCGCTGCCGACGTCGTTAACGACATTAACACACAAGTCACAGGTGTCACCGCTTCGACTTCCGGCGGAGTCATCTTAATCCAGAGTAATCAGGCAAACGGAAGGCTTTCATCGCTTGAATTTTTTGATGGTGTTGGAAGCAGTTCCCTTGCAAAGCTTGGTATTCAACCAGGATTATATCGAGGCAGTTTTATTGCAGAAGCTTATGGTACTTCAGAAATTATAATTCGAGGCAACGCACTTGGATCTGTTGGTACAATTATTGTAACAGGCCCAGCACAAACTCAAGCTCGGCTTGGCATCCCTGCCGGTA
>DATBQC010000474.1:0-10422 GCA_036561065.1 Methylobacter sp.
CGTTTGCTGGTTGGCATTCAGCGTCTGACCTTCGCGGGCTTTTTGGTCTACGACCGTGCTGTTCATCGACGCGTAAATTTTGGTATAGCCGAGGTTGGTTTTATCGCCGGTTAGCGTTGACTGTAGCTGCTCGATTTGCGCTTGGAACGAGTCTGCGGTTGCTACGGCTTTTTTGAGGTTAAACTCGCTGTTCTGGTAATCCTGCTGACTGACGCCTTTGCTTTTCAGCAGCTCACGGTTACGGTCGTACTGCTGTTGGGAGAATACCACCTGGGCCTGCTGCCCGATCAACTGCGCCTGCAGGTTCTTGATGTTGGCCTCGTCGGCCTGCACTCGCGCCGCATAAATCCGGGGATCTATCTGGGCCAGCAGCTGACCGGCAGTCACGTTATCGCCGATCTGCACATAAATTTTCTGTAACTGCCCGGTAACTTGGGCACCTACATCGACATACTCTTTTGGCTCCAGTTTACCTTGAGCGGTGACATTTTCTTCAATGTCTCCCAAGGTTACGGTAACGGTATTTTTATTTTCATCTTTCGACTGTTTGGGGTGTAGTAAACCGTAACCTACAGTCCCGGTTACAACCAGAAGAATCAAAAAAATCCACAAGAAACGACTACGAGCAATTTGTTGGTATTTACGAAGAGAGGTCCGCAACATAAGTAAGGGTAAGGAAAAATGGTATAAATTAAACAGGCGACTGTGAAACAGCCAACCAATCCGCGCAGTTTACTACAAAGAGAGCCTCTATTAATTACTATTCGCCGGGTTTTGCACGCAATCGGAAGAGAGGTGTCAGCACAAGTAAATAGACCAAAGCGCATTTGAGTGGAGGATAAGGTGATTTAGAATGTGTCACGGAACTTAAAAAACATTTGTAACGCTCGACAGTAAGAAAAAAATTGCAGATGCAGAAAATAGACACCTCTACGACTGCATAGACAGATAATTGCCGAGGCGATGGGGATTACAGATAAAAAGAAAACAAAAGCTGTTTAAATCAGTCCCATCCATGTTCTGTTATCTAGACTTGATCACGCAATAATTGGGCGAACTCTTCGGCCGGGAGGGGCTTGCTTTTGATGAAACCCTGATAGGTGTCGCAGCCTTTTTCGCGCAGGAATGCCAGTTGTTCAAGTGTTTCAACGCCTTCGGCCAGCACCTTGAAGCCTAAAATATGGCCCATCGCAACTATCGTCGCGGTGATTTCCATGTCGTCTTGCAGCGAGGGAATATCATCAATGAAACTCTTGTCGATTTTCAGCACATCCAGTGGAAAACGCTTGAGATAAGCCAGCGACGAATAACCGGTGCCGAAGTCGTCGATAGCCAGACGAATACCTTGGGCGCGCAGGTTACTCAATACCTCGACGGCTTTATCTTCGTTTTCCATTAAGCCGCTTTCGGTTAATTCCAGCTCTAACAATTCGGCGGGGAAGTCGGTTTCGACCAGCACCTGCGCCACCAGTGCGCTGATGTCGCTACGGCGGAACTGGTGAGGGGAGACATTGACCGCTAAGGTTATCGACGGCAAGCCCGCATCTATCCAGCGTCGCCCTTGCAGGCAGGTCTCGCGCAGCACCCAGGCGCCGATGTCCACGATCAGGCCGGTTTCCTCGGCAATAGGAATAAAGTTGTTTGGCGAAATCAGTCCTTCGGTGGGATCATGCCAACGCACCAATGCTTCGGCACCGATTATTCGTCCGCTGTCGATGTCAATCTGCGCCTGATAATAAACGCACAAGTGTAGGTGTTCAATGGCATGACGCAGGCGGGTTTCCAGGGCGATACGCTCGCGGGCGAAAACGGTGAACTCTTCGGAAAAATAGGCGAAACAGCCGCGCCCTTCATCTTTGGCCCTATAGAGCGCAATGTCGGCGTTATCAAGCAGCGTTTCAGGACTGTCACCGTGTTGCGGGAATAAGCTAATGCCTATGCTGGCGCCGATTCTGACCTTTCGGCTTAGTTCGGGATGGATGTTGTTGCTTTTAAGTAATTGAAAAGGTTTACTTAAGTCGGCGACGATGGCTTCTGCGACTCGCGCCGCATCTTCAGGATGGGCAATTTCCTCTAACAGCACGATAAACTCATCGCCGCCCAGACGGGCGACCATGTCGACATCGCGTAGTCTTGCCTTGATGCGCGTAGCGACTTGTTGCAGTAACTCGTCACCCGCCAAGTGTCCCATGCTGTCATTGACTGATTTAAAACGATCCAGGTCAAGCATCATTAATGCCAGCTGTTTACCGTCACGCCGCCCCATTTCGATGCCATGCTTCAGTCGCTCCCACAGCAGGCGGCGATTGGGTAGTGCCGTGAGCGGATCGTAATAAGCCAGGTTGTGAATGGTTTGTTCTGCCGCCTTGTCTTTGGTGATGTCGGTGAACGCGGCAACATAGTTGGTGATCTGGTTATTGGCATCGCGAACCGTGGTAATGCTGAGCCATTCGGGATAGATTTCCCCATTTTTGCGTCGGTTCCATATTTCACCTTCCCAGTAGCCATCCTGTTTGAGGCTATGTTGCAGTGCTTGGTAGAAGCCGGCGTCCTGGCGGTCCGATTTGAGTATGGCATGGGTTTGTCCAATGACTTCTTCCGGACTATAGCCGGTGACGCGGGTAAACGCCTTGTTAATCTTTAAAATAACCTGATTGGCATCGGCGATGGACATGCCTTCTTGCGATTCAAAGGCTGTTGCGGCGATGCGCAGCTCTGCCTCGGCCAGTTTTTGTTCAGTAACATCGCGAAAACTCCAGACCCTGCCTACGACTTTGTTGTTAATTATTTGGGGAGTAGAGTAACGCTCAACGATTTTTCCATCGTTGAACTCAATGGTATCGAAAGAATGGGCTTCCGGGGTTGTATATATTTCGGTTACTTTTTCCGCGAATTTTTCGGGATTTTTGATATGACTAGGGCCGTACAATAACTCGGTACTGCCGTCTTTAACGCCTATTTTGGAGGCGATGATTTCATCGGGAATTTGCCACAAATCAGCGAACTTTTGGTTATGCAGCAGCCAATTATTGTCCAGATCCACAGCCAGAATTGCCTCACCGGTGGACTCCAATGTAGCCTTTAGTAATGACATAGATTCCGCTATTTGCAGCATTGACCGGCTTCGCTCAATTGCCAATTGCGCTAGATCGGTATAGTGACCGACCAAACTGATTTCGGTCGCCGTAGGATGAGTCGGTAATTGATGATAGATGGCGAAAGTTCCGAGCACATGCCCCTGGCTATTTTTAATCGGATGCGACCAGCAGGCTTGCAGGTTTGCTTGCTTGGCAAGATCGTAAAACGATTCCCAGTAAGGGTGATGTTGTATATCATCAACGATGACTTGTTCACCGAGGTATGCCGCCGTGCCGCAAGAGCCAACGCCGTCACCAATCGTTAGGCCATCAATAGCTTGATTGTAAAAGTCGGGTAAACTTGGAGCTGCGACATGGCGTAGACGCTTGCCATCTTCATCCAACAGTAAGATTGAGCACAACATCTCGGGATGCAGCGTTTCAATTTGACGCGCTAACTCATTCAATATGGTGGGCAGTTCAACCCCCTGGTTAATGAGTTGTAGAATCTGGTTTTGTAAAGCCAGCTCATCGGTATGGTTACGCAATTTGTTTTCAGAGGCCTTGCGTTCGGTGATGTCGCGCCAACAAGCATGGACAATTAGCTTGCCTTGTACAGTCATTGGCGTTAGAGACACCTCCGCAGGAAGGGGAGAACCATCTGCTCTTTGATGCAGCCATTCGAATCGGTGGTAACCCGCTTCTATGGCGGCGGCTATCATTTCAGACGCTTTTTCCTCAGAGTGTCGCCCATCAGGTTGATAGAAGGGAGATATTTCACCGGGCCTGCAATTGAGCAATTCTGATCTTGAGTGATAGCCAAGTTGCGCCAAGGCGGCAGCGTTGCAGTCGATGAAGCGTCCTTCTTTGAGCAGTAAAACGGGATCTTTGGAATCTTCAAACAAGTGCCGAAGTGCGTCCTCGCTTTCGCGTAGTGCGGTTTCCGCTTGCTTGCGCTCAGTGATGTCGCGAGTAACCGCAAGCAATGCGCTGATGCGTCCATGTGAGTCGCGCAGCGGAACGGCGTGAGTATCCAGCCAGCGATGCGAGTCTTTGAGTCCGCGTAGTTCGAATTTTAGATTACCGGACTCGCCCGCGAAGACGCGTTTTGTTAGTGCTGTGAAGGCGTCCTGATATTCCGGTAATATAAGTTGCGGTATAGGCAGGCCAACGACTTGATCCAGTGAATCCGCTTCGATAATATTCAGCCCTGCACGGTTTATCTGTAACAGCGTTCCGTCTGCGGCTACCAGTTTCACGCACTCAGGCTCAGCCTCAATGATGGCATGCAGTTGCCGCTGGCTTTCAGTGAGTTTTTCAATAAAGTAGCTCAACAGGGTCACAACCAGTGTGGCTACAAAGCAGGACGCAACCAACCCGGTCAGCAGATAATCGGGAGGTATCTCTCCTTTTAACAATAGTCCCATGACGGAGACAATCGCCTCAGTCAACAGTATCGAGAAGGTCACTGAAAACAGCCGTAGTTGCCATGCTTTCATGCGCTGTAACAGTGGGAGAGGATTTAATTTCAAGGTAGTCCTTTTCTGATGTAGCGGCGTACCCACTCCATCGAAAACCGTTTGTGGTTAAGGATTATTTCCTGATAGCCAAGTATAGGGTGAGTAAACGGGCTGGGTTGCTTACTCACCCTATTGGCTTATTTTTTAAGCAGTTTGCGAGCTCGGTCAATAATCATTTGCCGGTTAATGATCAGCACATAGCTTAATAAGCCAAGTATAAGACCGAACAAAAGTTTCCCGAACACGGAGCCTTCCTCCTGTGTAGTTTCAGGGGTTGAATCCGATCTTTTGGGCTGCACGGTTTGTACCGCAACTTTTGAAGGTTGGTATTCCGCTTTCAGGTCAGGTAGGCCTAAGCTGCGCCACTCGTCATAATCTTGCCAGATAGGGTAATCGCGTTTCCACATGCCTTTAGTGAAATAGGGCGCAAGGCTCATGCCGTGCGATTTGGGAATGCCTTTTTCGTCAAGGAAGCCGTCATAAACGACTAAGCTGATGTCGCCGCCTTCACCCACGCCGTTCGTGGTAAACGATTTTTCAACATGGTCATGGAACATCCAGATGCCTTGGCCGAAACTATTCAAGCCATCATCGACACCGCTTAATTCCAGGTCCAGACGCTGTGCGGGCACCATGCCATGTACATCGCGTTGGATATAGGAACCGGGGCCGTTATCGACGCCGTCATAATGGGTTACGGTCGGTTTGTGGCCGTGGATGTGTAACGCCATGGCTTCCGTGTGACCGTTTAGAACCCGCAGTTTAACTTTTTCATCTTGTTTCATTTCAATCAACGACTCCCTTAATGTATAAGGGAAAGAGCGGCCGTTGAGCATAAAATAATCGTCAGTGGCATCGGTCGTGTCGTATTCCATGTTCATATGCTTGGCAATCAGACGCGGATCGTTGGCTGAGCGGGCAATCAACTCATGCAATTCCTTATCCGCCGATTGATAATGCAGGTCATACTCCCGTGCATATTTTTCCAGCACCGCGACCGATGGGTGACGAACCTGGCCTGCGCCGACATTAAGTGTCTGCGGCCAGTTGTTGGGGCGGTTTTCCTCGACAATAAAGATACCTTGCAAGCCCATTGGAATATGAGTGTGCGGTTGAACGTGACAATGGTAATACATGGTGCCGGGCTGGCGTGGCTTGATCACATAGGTCTTACTTTTTCCCGGCATCGTATCCATGTTGCTGGTTTGTCCAACCCCATCATTACCGGCGCCGACATGATCCATGAATGGATGATCGATGCCGTGCAAGTGTATCGAATGCGGCAAATAATGGGTGTTTTCCAGAACCAGCCAGACCACATCATCCTGCTCGACGCGAATTACCGGCGACGGTACGCGCAGCAATGGGTTGGCTACCGGCTCGTAAATGCTCAGCGTGGACATATCGCGGGTTTTTGGGGCAAAAACCCAAAAAGTCGGCTGGATGCCAGGGGCAATGTCGAAGGTAGTAGTCGGGTCTTTCATGTCGGGCGAATGACCGTTAAGTTCGGCAACTTCAAGCTTGATAATGATTTTATCGGGGTCGCCGTCGCCGTCGACATCGTCAGACATGGTAATCGCGTCGGCAGCGAGTTGAGTTTCCATCAGTGTTGCCATGGAAACGCCGTTGGTTCCCTTAACAAAGGCGGCGATGTCGGCCGGATTGTCGGGATTACATAGATGCGAAGCCTGTATTTTTACGCCATCAATGACTTGCTCTTTACGCCATGCGGGATCAGTAAAGTCGGAACAGACTTCTTCTACCGGGCCCATATCTACCTTTGCCGTGGGAGGTAAATCACTGGCCGCTTGACTCCAAGGATGCATAAGGAGCAATGTAGTGCCCCAAATGAAGGTAAGAAGATTTTTACGCATACGACGACCTCAGAAAATTCATTAAATAAAACGACACGCCGCTATCCGAAAGCGGAGGCTTTTAAAGCAGATATATTAACCGAATCTCAGGGAGAATTCATGTTTAACGCTAGAATATAGAGTGTGATTAAAAATGCGGTTTTAGAAGATTATTACTCGAGCCTGTTTTTTGAGTGCATAGGTCTCTATACAACACGTCATCCCGGCAGGGATTGCCGGGATCCAGAAGCCATGGACGGCAATATCCAAAGTGGAGCACAAATTTGTATAGGGAATTACGCAGTTCGCAACCGTTCACATCCCTGTGCTCTGGATTCCGGCAATCCCTGCCGGAACGACGATGTTACACAATCGCAATATCTATTGAGTGATCGTTTACCTTGAGTTTAATAGCGCTTTTAATCACACCGCAAGAATACGCCCAAAATGTCAGTTTAACGCCCCGCCGAATCGGCGTATGATTTTATTATGATGAATTCCAAAACAAAACTTTCTAAACTCGATGACTTGATCTTCGATAACCGTTTTATCCACGAGCTGCCCGCAGACCCCGTAACCGCCAACCATCGCCGTCAGGTGCTCAGTGCTTGTTATTCGCGAGTGTCGCCGACCCAAGTTGCCGCGCCAAAAATGGTCGCTTATTCCAGGGAAGTTGCCGAGCTGCTGGATTTGGATTCGGCCGTTTGCGAGTCTGACGATTTCACCCAAGTGTTTGTCGGCAATCGTCTGTTGCCCGGTATGGATCCTTATGCGACCTGCTATGGCGGTCATCAGTTCGGCAATTGGGCAGGGCAGCTGGGTGATGGACGCGCCATTAATCTGGGCGAAGTGCTTAATCGCCGAGGCGAGCATTGGACATTGCAGCTGAAAGGCGCAGGCGAAACGCCGTATTCCAGGACTGCCGACGGCTTGGCGGTGCTGCGCTCTTCGGTGCGCGAATTTTTGTGCAGCGAAGCCATGTACCATCTGGGCGTGCCGACCACAAGAGCCTTGAGTCTGATACTGACCGGCGAAGAGGTCATCCGGGATATGTTTTACAACGGCAATCCCAAACCCGAACCGGGCGCAGTGGTGTGCAGGGTTGCGCCGTCGTTTACCCGTTTCGGCAATTTCCAGATTTTTGCCGCCAGGGGCGAGATCGACGTGATGAAAAAATTGCTGGACTACACCATTCGCACCGATTTTCCGCATTTGGGCGAGCCGTCGCTAGACGTTTATCTTAAATGGTTTGAAGAAGTCTGCCGCAGAACGGCGGAAATGATCGTGCATTGGCAGCGGGTTGGTTTTGTTCATGGCGTGATGAACACCGATAACATGTCGATACTCGGTCTCACCATCGACTATGGCCCTTACGGCTGGCTGGAAAATTACGATCCCAACTGGACGCCGAACACCACCGATGCGGGGGATCGTCGGTATCGATTCGGCAACCAGCCGCAAATCGCTTTCTGGAATTTGGGGCAGCTGGCCAATGCCATTTACCCGTTGATAGAGCAAGTTGAACCCCTGCAACAGGCGATCAATGCCTATAAAGACACCTTTGAGCAGGGCTGGCAAATCATGGTCGCCGCCAAGCTGGGGCTGGGTGCCTATGATCCGGCCATTGATAACGAGTTAAACACCGAATTGTTGATCCTGTTGCAAACGGTTGAAACCGATATGACCATTTTTTACCGCAAGCTGGCGGAGCTGGTCATGGATGTTGAACTGAGCAACGAGGCTTTGATGCTGCCGCTGATGGAAGCCTATTATGTGCCGGAACAGTTAACCGACGACTACAAAACGCGTCTTGGCAATTGGCTTAGGTCTTATATCAAGCGGGTGCAAAACTCCGGAATAACCGATGCTGAGCGAATCAAAGCTATGAACGCCGCCAACCCCAAATACGTTTTACGCAATTACCTAGCGCAACTGGCGATAGACAAGGCGGAGCAGGGCGATTTTTCGATGGTTAATGAGCTGTTGGAATTATTGCGGCATCCTTACGATGAACAGCAGGGCAAAGAAGAATTCGCCTTGAAACGCCCCGACTGGGCAAGGCAGCGGGCGGGGTGCTCTATGTTGTCGTGTAGTTCTTGAGTCGTTGTCTTGTAGGATGCGCTTCACTTTGTTCTGCGCATCCTACTGTCCTAAATAATTTAGCCTGATTTTTTCCATTTTTCCTTCCGCGCTTTTTTCTTGGCCTCTTTCTCAGCCCGAATAATCACCAGCTCGGCCAGTTCTACTTCCATCATGTCCGGGGTTTCCAGGCTGATTTTGCCGATGGTTCCGGCGCGCAATTCAGCCAGCAGGATTTTGGATACTTTATCGATTTCGATACGTCCGCCTGAGCGCAAACAGCCGCGCTTTTTGCCGATGATTTCCATCAGCTCCATCTCGCTTTTCGGCAGTTGCTCCAGCTGGTAGCGTGCCAGCACAAATTCCGGGTAATGCTGCAACAGGTAGTCGGCTGCGAAGTAGGCGATTTGGTCGTGACTGATTGCGGTATCCCTGATCGCGCCGGTGGTCGCCAGCCGGTAGCCGCTGTTCTTGTTTTCGACGTTGGGCCACAACATGCCGGGCGTGTCTAACAGGATAATGTTGTTGCCGATATCGATGCGTTGCTGGGTTTTGGTGATGGCCGGTTCGTCGCCGGTTTTGGCGATCATTCTTCCGGCCAGGATATTGATCAGCGTGGATTTGCCGACATTGGGTATGCCCATGATCAGCGTGTGGATCGGTTTGTCGCTGCTGGCTTTGTTCGGCAGCATCTTGTGGCACAGCTCAGGTATTTGGCGCATTTTCTCGGGCTGCTCGATGGTCAGTGCCAAGGTTTTTACGCCTTGTTCCCGTTCCAGATAGGTTTGCCATTGCTGGGTGATTTCGGGGTCGGCAAGGTCGCTTTTGCTGAGCACTTTAATGCAGGGCTTGTCGCCGCGCAGTTCGGCAAGCATCGGGTTTTGGCTGCTGAACGGAATACGCGCGTCCAGAATTTCGATAATCAGGTCAACCTGAGGGAGGATTTCTTTGACCTCTTTGCTGGCCTTGTGCATATGGCCGGGGTACCACTGAATAAGCATGATGTTTAGCTGCTGTCAAAATGGTATATTTAAGCATCATAGCCGTTCAATCAACAGCTATAAATACAGATAAGGGTTAATAATGAAAATAATCAAACTTTTAGAGATGCTGGTTGGCTGTACGCAGGATAAACAAAACCAGCTTTTAGAAAACACCTTTATTCAAGCACCGATTGAAACATGAATGAGATTACGAGCAGTTTTTACGCCTATTTATCAAGGCTCAGATGGATCAAGCGCTGGGGGCTAAAGCGCAATGCGCATGATGAAAACGTGATGGAGCACAGCTGGGAAGTGTCGGTGATTGCCCACACTCTGGCCCTGATTAAAAACCGCTATTACGATGGCAATGTCGATGCCAATGCGATTGCTACGGCGGCTTTGTATCATGACATTACCGAGGTGATTACCGGCGATTTGCCGACACCGATCAAATATCATTCCCCGGAAATCAGTGCTGCTTACAAGCGGATTGAGCATCAGGCTGAAAAAGAGTTGCTGGCGCTGTTGCCTAAAGAGTTGCAGGCTGATTTTCAGGCACTGATTCATCACGATCAGATGCCGTCGGAGCATGTGCAGATCATTAAGGCGGCGGATAAGATCTCGGCTTATCTTAAGTGTCAGGCTGAATTAAAGGCTGGGAATTTGGAGTTTGAAACCGCCGCCGCACAATTGGCTATAACGATAGCGGCATCGGAGCAACCGGAAGTTATTTTCTTCATGAAGGCGTTTGCACCTAGTTGCGGGCTGACGCTGGACGGGTTGATGAAAACTTATTGAGTGGGTTTGAATCGTAAGGATTGTAGGGGGCGAATTGATTTACCCTGGACGGATAAATCTGTCCTTATATGGTAATCGAATAAAGCGGATTTTTTAGTATGGATGTCTCAAG
>DATBQC010000475.1:0-1701 GCA_036561065.1 Methylobacter sp.
CATTCCGCCCCACCCCTGTTGTGAGCATCATACCCACCACAATAAGCACTACAGCCACCAACCCAAAAACGCGGTATAAAAGCGGGGCTTCTGAAAAATAATAAAACGCAGCCACACCAGCGACCACAAAGACGACGGAAAATACCTGCTTAACAACATCAAAAACCGATGTCGATGCTTCTAGCTGAGTGTTCATGTGTGTTTTTTACTATGAAAATAGAATTTGATAAGCTTTAATCTGAATGGCAGGCCAGGAGGGTCTCGAACCCCCAACCCGCGGTTTTGGAGACCGCTATTCTACCAATTGAACTACTGACCTATTCAGACAAACCCTACATAAACCGCCATATTATACTAAATAATATTATTATTCAAGTATTGATGCAACAACGCCCGCACCTACTGTACGACCACCCTCACGGATTGCAAATCGCAAACCATCTTCCATGGCAATCGGTGAAATCAACTTTACTTTAACCGAAATATTATCGCCAGGCATGACCATTTCAACACCTTCCGGCAACTCAACAGCACCTGTCACGTCAGTTGTTCTGAAATAGAACTGCGGACGGTAACCATTAAAGAAAGGAGTATGACGACCACCCTCATCTTTAGATAAGATATAAATTTCTGAGTTGAAATATGAATGCGGCTTGATAGTGCCTTTGTGTGCCAATACTTGACCACGCTCGACATCGTCTCTT
Organism: Methylobacter sp.; assembly: GCA_036561065.1. GTDB lineage: Bacteria > Pseudomonadota > Gammaproteobacteria > Methylococcales > Methylomonadaceae > Methylobacter_A. The sequence goes on from DATBQC010000475.1 coordinate 705, forward strand.
TTTGTTCCTCTTAACAGGATACCGACGTTATCGCCCGCTTGACCTTGATCCAGCAATTTACGGAACATTTCCACACCGGTGCAGGTTGTGGTAACGGTATCTTTGATGCCGACAATTTCAATTTCCTGACCCACTTTAATGATGCCGCGCTCAATACGCCCGGTTACCACGGTGCCGCGACCAGAGATTGAGAATACATCTTCAATAGGCATCAGGAATGCACCGTCGACTGCTCTTTCCGGTAATGGGATGTATGTATCCAATGCATCAACCAGTCGAATTACTGAAGGAACACCGATTTCACTGGTATCACCTTCCAATGCTTTCAATGCTGAACCCACGATAATGGGCGTGTCATCACCTGGAAATTCATACATATCCAGCAGCTCGCGAATTTCCATTTCAACCAACTCGATCAACTCTGCATCGTCAACCATGTCTGCTTTATTCAGAAATACCACAACGTAAGGCACGCCTACCTGTCTTGATAGCAGGATATGCTCTCTGGTTTGCGGCATTGGACCATCAGCGGCTGAACAGACCAAAATAGCTCCGTCCATTTGCGCCGCACCGGTAATCATGTTTTTTACGTAATCAGCATGACCTGGGCAGTCAACGTGCGCATAATGGCGTGTTGCTGACTCATATTCAACATGCGACGTTGAAATGGTAATACCACGAGCACGCTCTTCAGGTGCATTATCAATTTGATCAAAAGCTTTAACTTCTCCACCTTGGAGCTCAGCCATTACTTTTGTTAAAGCGGCAGTTAAAGTAGTCTTACCATGATCGACGTGACCGATTGTGCCGACGTTTACGTGGGGCTTGCTACGTGAGAATTTTTCTTTGGCCATTACAACACACCTCTTAATAATCAACACAAAACCTGGAGCTCATAACCGGATTTGAACCGGTGACCTCTTCCTTACCAAGGAAGTGCTCTACCTACTGAGCTATATGAGCCATATGAGTTTATTTTTTTGAATATGGAGCGGGT
>DATBQC010000476.1:0-2961 GCA_036561065.1 Methylobacter sp.
TGTTCGTAATAATTACGTTGCCATAATTTACCGGCAAAAGGTTGCCAGTTATTTTGTTTTACGTTTTGAATATATTCATTGGTCGATAATGATTTGAATGCGCCTACTACGTCGCCAATTGTTGGATCTGGGTTTCTGGGAGAAGGGCAACCACAAGGGATTGCCCCTACGTCCCCTACGAATTCAATGATGCCATGAAAATGATTGGGCATTACGACATATTCATGCAAGGCAATAGATAGAAAACGATTGTCTAATTCATTCCATTGGCTGGAAATCATCTTGCCGACATCATTTAATATCATACTGTCATTGAGTATATGCCCGAACAAACAATGACGGCCTTCAATACAAACGGTAATAAAATACAAACCAGCCTGCGAATAATCATAATTTTTAAGGCGAATCGATTTCCGATGATGAATGACTGAGTTGAATTCCATAACATATCCCCTGATTAGTTAGGTAGAGGTTAGTAGGCACTGGTTTGTTCAATGACTCCCTGATTTAGTTTTCTGCAAACAACCTTGGAAATAAAAACTCAACCGATTCACTGCCGAAATGCAGCGATACGGGGCCTTTGGGTGTTTCCGACGTTAGGATGCCATCTGATTAAGCTTGCAAGCACCATCCGTGCGCTACGCTCTTTCAAGCCGGTGATGCGTTCGGCTTCACCGCGTGGCATCTCGCCCTGCATCAGCACTCTTTCCAAAATATAAAAGGCCTCCGGTTTTAACGCCCGGCTTTCCACGTAGGCTTTAAGGCGTCCGGCCAAGCGGTCAAATTCGAATAGACCGCTCATGAAGTCGACCTGATCCAGGCACACTTCTAAAAACCAGTGAATGAACTCGGTCAACGCTTTTTGGGATAAGTTGCCACGACCATCCAGGTCGCCTTGCCTTGGCGTATCGGCATAATCCATCTGGCTCTTGTAATCTTGTCGGCTTTCTAAGCCACGGGCGAAGCCTCGCGACACCGACCAAAGCCCTGATGCGCCGATTCCGGCAGTCAGCCCCATCGCATGACTCATCAAGCGGCTGACTCGAGCGTTTCCGTCGGCAAAGGGGTGAATGTAGGCCAGCCGATGGTGCGAGGCGGCCATCGCGATAATCCGCTCACCCTTGCCCATCGCAGCCAAGCGATAGCGTTGCTCGAAGTAGCGCATAAACTCGGCGACATGGACGCTGTCAGGCGGAATATGTCTTCCTACCGAAACATTGTGTTCAGGGCGCGAACAAAGTACTCCCGACTCCATTCGAAAGCCATGTTCCCCGTTGTCTATCCAAAGCATGGATTCCGGTGCATCGTGATAAAACTCTTTGTGCAGCCAGCACAGGAACTCGGTCGATGCCGGTTCGGGCATAGTCCCTGCAGCATAAAGCCGGTCTATCGTTTGTTGCAACCTGACATGAGCGCGCGCTTCGATTTGGAAATTGCGGCGCAATTCGTCTTTTTCCAGGTCATCCGCCAAAGCCCGCTCAATATCCCTGGGCTTGGTGTTATGACCTCCGATAAGGTTGGAGTAATAGCAGTTCATGATCCGAACCAACTCAGCTAAACTTGCGGCTGTGCGCGGATGTAAGCGACCGGCAATTCTTTCTGACGAAGTTGTTAGGTTGGCGATCAGATCGGTAATTCTAATCGGAATATTTTCAAGCAGACGAGGCTCGATTCGGTAAGGCGTTTCTATGGGGAATGGCATGCCGATCTTCTATCCTTATAAGGTATTGTTTTTATAAGGTGAAGCATACTATTTATTTTGAATTTTGCCGGTTTTTATGCCGATTACAGAAATAGACTTAATCTATTGTTTTAATTAATGTTTGCTTGCTTGTTATATAGAGTCTGCGCCGATTTTAATTGAACAGCCCGCCATGCAAGCATTGCGTACCATTTAGATAGCTACTGCCAAAATCGCCTTATTTAATCGCCCGCAATAAGTTCCCGCAATACAGTTCCTTACCGGTTTTTGCCGGCATCCACAGCTGTTTTATTTCCAGTTGCTTTACGGAAAAATACTTCCCGGCAGACGCTGCCAAATCCGCCAGCTCTATTTTGGGCGAGTAGGTATTAAGAATTAAAAACGCTCCAGGATTCATCAGCCCGTGCGCCGTTTCTATCAAGCCGGACAGGTGATGTTCCAGTTTCCATTTTTCGCCTTTTGCGCCTAAGCCCCAGGCGGGCGGATCCATGATGATGCCGTCGTATTTATTGCCCCGTTTCAATTCGCGTTGGGCGAATTTTAACGCATCCTCATGTACCCATTTGATGTCGGAAAGATGACTGCGCTCCTTGTTTTCGTTGGCCCAGGTGATCAGCTGCTTGACCGAATCCACATGCACGACTTCCGCCCCGGATTCACGGGCAACTAACGAGGCCGCGCCGGTGTAGGCGAATAGATTCAAGACCTTTTGACCGGCGCTAACCCGTTCTTTAATGAACCGCCAGTTGGCCTGTTGTTCTGGAAACAGGCCAACATGCTTGAACTGGGTCAGCTTTAAGCCGAAGTTTAAGTTTCCGTAGGAAATGAGCCATTGCTCGGGGGCATGGGGTTTGATATTAAGCCAGCGGCCTTGGGTCGAGGATTGCTCTTCAAATTCCCAATGCGCCATGTCCCGCCATTGGGCGTAAGGCCATCCCGGTTTGAAATCGGCTTGGATTTCCGGACGGATGGTGATGATCTTTTCCCAGCGTTCGAGCTTCTTGCCATCGCCTGCATCAAGCAGTTCGTAATCGGGCCAGGGTGACCCGTATTCGCGTGGGGTTGTAACTGCTTGTTCGCTATTTTCAGGTGACTTGCGACGACCGCCTGCCATTTATGCCATCCACATTTGATTGATTGATCCTGATGTAAGCAAAGTTATCGCTTCGGCTGTTCTGACGCGGCAACCAATAGACTTGATTTGCCTAAGCGCTAAGCATTTTTAGCCATTTGCTTTAATGTTGGTAAAGCTTTGCCGG
>DATBQC010000477.1:0-2746 GCA_036561065.1 Methylobacter sp.
TACAAAAACACAAGTTTGAGCATGATTTTGCCGACCAGTGCGTAGACAGAGAATTGAAGAACTCGACCAACAAAGATTTCGATAAAGTGCGTTACGCTACGCCTTGCATGTGCATAGCCAAATTTTTGATGAAAGATTTGACCGCTGATGAAGCTCAACTGTTTATCGGCGAGCATAAAAATGCCCAGTCTTTAGTTATCAAATATGAAGCCGCGGCTTATCATTGCCTGCAACAGAACGCTCTTCCAAAAGGACCTGATTTTTCCAGAGCACCGCAGTCTAATTGATTAGCCCTGTCGCCGAAATAAGCTGGTTCGAGGATAGCTAGTAGCTTGTCAAACTTATCAGCTTTTAAGCCACATATATTGTAAAAAAGCCCTGAGCTCAACAATCTCATTGGCATGATTTTATGAGCCGCGTTATCCAATTTGATCGCAACCAACCGTATTTGCTTACGCCCGCGAACGAATGGTTGACGACCGGGGAGTCGCTATTTTTGCAAAAGCTTGTATGGGCATCCCTGCCCAACAAGCTGCAAAAACTACGCGACCGCTAACATGCCCGCGGCTGCCTCAGCCGTCCTGCTTCATTAGTTGGATACCCAGCAAAGGGTATCCAACATCATTCTCGTAATAACTCGACACAATTTCGGAAAGCCTGCATTTTCACTACGCAAAAAGCGCTTCGTGAAAAAACATGCATTATATTTGCATTTCTAATGCTGCTTTAGCACGAAACTACTTTTGTAGTATTTTATTTCGGAGTGAAGCTATGGGAATGCCGGTGCGCATAAATGATGATTTATGCGAACAGGCACGGGGCAAGCTCAGGCCGAGCGACGCACGATTGCCGGACAAATAGAATTTTGGGCTTTGGTGGGGAGAACAGCCTTGGACAACCCCGATCTGCCGATTGATCTCGTCCGTGACTTGTTGGTTGCCCGAGCAGAAGGGCCTACGCTTGCCACGCCCTTCGTGCCCGAAGGAAAACGTGATTGATGGCTGATGCCGTTCAGGTACTGCAAAGCGCGACGTTCAAACGAGCTTATAAGCGCTTGCATCCGAACCAGAAAGCCGATGTCGATGATGCCGTAGCTGAAATTATTCGTGTCCCAACCATCGGCGAAGCCAAGAAAAGCGATCTGGCGGGAGTGTTTGTGCATAAGTTCAAGTGCAATGAACAACTGATGTTACTGGCTTACGAATACGATCCCGGCACTCATCAATTGCTGCCGGGTTCCCATAAAAACCTTCCCCGGGATTTGAAGCGGTAAACCAGCGAGACAAGCTCCCTAACTTCTCATTGACTCTTTTTCTCGAGCATTTTAGCTTCAATAGTATCTGCGGATAAATCGGCGCCGCATTGCCATTCGATAAAATAGCCACCGTTGTTAATTTTCATAAATTCGGCTGTATCCTTAAGCGCTTCGAATGTCTCATAGCGCAGATAAGGCTGCATATCAAATTCACCGACTCGGCCATCTGTAGTGGTATCCACCAAAGTCCAGTCAGGCTGGGCATCGACGACATTTACAATTCTCATTGGTCATGTCCTCTAATTTTAAAAGGCTGCTCACCATTAGCTGTAAGTTCCCAATCCGCTAGCTGCAGACTGCCGAAGAATAGAGTGCCATCTTCAATGGCATAAACACCAACTTGTCCTTGATACTCAACGTGAATGTGAAGAAGCTGATGCCGCGCAACTCCAACATCAATCTCCAAAATTGCGGCGAATCACCTATCTCGATGAACCCGCATTACAGCGTTTTTCTAGGATCAAGATCGATGGAGACATTGTAAGCCGATAATTACAACACTTTACAGAAAGGTTAATATATAAAGATACCTCTGAATTAGCCTTCATTGGTTCCATATATTCAAGCAGCGTTTGAGTACCCACAAATTCACTCCATCCAAGAACCCCGCATAGCGTGGTTTTTATGCCTAAAAAAGAACAACAATGAAAATAACAAGCGCATGCGAAGAATTCCTTAGCCACTGCCGTGTTGGCAAAAACCTTTCCGACCACACCCTGCGCGCTTACCGCATCGATCTGAACGAGTTTTCCGGCTTTTGTCTGAAAACAACCGAAATAACTGACTGCGACCGTCATTTACTGCGCAATTATTTAACCTATTTATTCGACAAAAAAAATCTGAAAGAAACCAGCATCAAGCGGCGCATGGCCTGCCTGAAAGCCATGTTTCACTGGCTGGAAAGCGAAGAGCTGCTGGCGAACAATCCTTTCCACAAATTCAAAGCCCCGATCAAACTACCCAAGCGTCTGCCGCGCAGCTTGGCGGCACATGAATTGCGCTCCCTGCTAACCGCCCCATTGGCAGAGCTGGGTATCAAAACCCCCGGCGAAGTGGAAAGCATTACCGGCAATCTGAGCCGTAAACAATTCAACCACATCACCTGCTTGTTAACCGTTGAATTATTGTTTTACACCGGCATGCGTATCGGTGAACTGACGCAAATTCTCCTGAGCGATATAGACTTGCAGGATTCCATCATCAAAATCACCGGCAAAGGTAATAGGGAGCGGAGGGTATTTATCAACGACCCCGAGCTAACCCGCTTGATTGAAGTCTACATCCATTTGCGGCCATGTTATAAACCCACAGACAAACACCTGCTTATCACCACCCACGGCAACCCGGCTTCCCCGCAGTTTTTACGCAAGCTCATCGCTCGGAGCGCCGAACAGGCCGATATGGAGCGCCATATTACCCCGCATATGTTAC
>DATBQC010000478.1:0-1819 GCA_036561065.1 Methylobacter sp.
ATGCGGGGCATAAAAAACAATGTGCGCGGCATGGGGATGAGGCGCTAGTTTGCGGGCAAGGAGCGCAAACTAATTCGATGGATTATGTGTTGTTCTTTACTTGTATAGAAAATCGCGTAAAATAAGTCGATTAATTATGACTAAAATTTTTTTTGAGGAACTTAGATGGTAACCATTCGTCTTTCTAGAGGTGGCGCGAAGAATCGTCCTTTCTATCACGTTGTTGTAACCGATAGCAGAAGCGGTCGTGACGGTCGTTATATTGAACGGGTTGGTTTTTTTAATCCTTTGGCGCGTGGCAATGAAGAAAAATTGCGTTTAGACAGCGACCGCGTTGAATATTGGAAATCCAATGGTGCACAGCCTTCCGAGCGTGTTGCAAAATTGATTAAAGACGCGCAAAAAGCGGCGGCATAAACTTAAATTGTCAGAACAACAACATAATATAAGTGTCGGAAAGATTTCCGGCGTTTTTGGTGTAAAAGGATGGGTTAAGGTATTTTCCTTCACTGATCCGAGGGAAAATATTTTAACCTATTCCCCATGGTTGCTACAAAAAGGCGACCAGATAAAAACCGTTAATGTTGTTGACGGGCAGTTGCAGGGCAAGACGATAGTCGCCCAGTTGGCCGGTATTGATGATAGGGATCAGGCAGAAAGTCTGATGGGCTGGGATATTTTTATAACCCAAGACCAGTTGCCAAAAGCTGCTAAAGGTGAATATTACTGGTCCGATTTGATCGGCTTGCAGGTTGAAACCATTGATGGTGTTCAGTTAGGCGCGGTTGACAGTCTGCTGGAAACAGGCGCTAATGATGTGATCATCGTTCAGGGAGAGCGGGAGCGGGTCATTCCGTTTTTACAGGGGCGAACGATAATTAAGGTTGATCTCGATGCCGGCAATATTATTGTCGACTGGGATCCCGATTTTTAATTATCGGCATGCGTTTTGATGTTGTAACATTATTTCCGGACATGGTGACAGCTGCTGCGGGTTACGGCGTAACTGGCAGGGCAATCGAACGCAACATCGTCAGTTTGTCGGTATGGAATCCTCGGGATTATACCCATGACAGACACAAGACTGTTGATGATCGTCCATACGGCGGCGGCCCTGGCATGGTCATGAAGTACCAGCCATTGCACGATGCGGTTAATGACGCAAAACAGTTGGGGACAAAGACCGCAAAAGTGGTTTATTTAAGTCCGCAAGGTAAGCCGATTACCCAAGCCTTGTTGTCGAAGGCCAGTGAGGTTTCGCAATTGATCTTGGTTGCGGGGCGTTACGAAGGCATTGATGAGCGTTTTGTCGAGCTGGATTGCGATGATGAATGGTCTATCGGTGACTATGTTATTAGCGGCGGCGAACTTGCAGCATTGGTGGTTATCGATGCGGTGACTCGTTTATTGCCGGGCGTACTCGGAGATGAAGATTCGGCCCAACAGGACTCGCATAGCGATGGTTTGCTGGATTACCCGCACTTTACCAGGCCTGAACAGATTGAAGGGCATTCGGCGCCGGAAGTTTTATTGGGCGGCAACCATGCGGATATAGACCGCTGGCGAATGAAGCAGGCCTTGGGGCGGACTTGGCAGAGACGGCCTGACTTGCTGAAAAAAAAGAATTTGAGTGCAGAGCAGGAAAAGCTGCTTAAAGAATTTATTGTAGAATTAGTTTAAATTTAAGGTGCGGTATGAGCAATATTATTGATGAATTGGAAGCGGAACAACTGAAACAGATTCCTGACTTTAGTCCGGGCGACACAGTTGTTGTGCAAGTTAAGGTGAAAGAAGGCGAGCGTGAAAGAATTCAGGCTTT
>DATBQC010000479.1:0-8194 GCA_036561065.1 Methylobacter sp.
AAAATATTAGTCTGGATACTCAGGCTGAATTATATGTGGCCTTGGCAATATTCACCGCAATTTTTATTGTGGCCGTCTTGTTTTTACGCTACAGAATCCTGCACCCGCTCAACGATTTGAAGGAATTGCTACAACACTTGACCGAAGAAAATTTCACCCCGATTACCACCGACCATCTTGATCCGCTGCTGCTGCCGGTATTTATCAGCTATAACGAGATGGTTAAACACCTTGCGGAACTGGAAGACGCCAATCGCCTGCATGCCCAATCACTGCAACATGAAGTCAGGTTAGCCACGCAAGCTTTACTGGAACAGCAATACAGTCTGGCGAGAGCCGACCGGCTGGCGGCAATCGGTGAAGTGGCTGCTGAATTAGCTCACGAGATACGCAATCCGTTGGCCGGGATTCAAATGGCAATCCTCAATTTACGCCGTGAAATTAATGACCGGGACCAGCTTGAAAGGCTGGATTTGATCAATGCCGAACTGAAACGGATGGCGATATTGCTTAACGATATGCTCGATCAAAGCCGTCATTCACCGGAAGAAACCACTTCTTTTGATGTGCGGACGTTAATTCGGGATTTGGTCGCGTTGACCCGTTACCAGATTCCCGAAGCCATACAGCTGGAAATTGAGGCTCCCTGCACACTGCCTGTACATCTGCCCGAGAGCGGGTTGCGGCAGGCCCTGTTGAATTTGATATTGAACGCAGCCGATGCGCTTGAAGGTAATCCCGGAACTATCCGTATCAAAGCTCGCACCTCCAAACAAGGACTACGCATTGACGTGCAGGATGACGGCATCGGTTTTTCCAAAGATATGCTGGAGCACGGCATTCGGCCATTCCGCACCAGTCGCCAACGTGGTACCGGCCTGGGGCTGGCGATGGTGCAGCGCTTTGTTAAAGATGTAGGCGGAACGATCAGCCTCACCAATCAAGCAACTCATGGAGCATGCGTATCCATTTTTTTGCCCAATGAATGCCTTGTTAGAGATAAATCATGATAGAAACCCTGCTCATCATTGAAGATGAGAAACTGTTAGGTTCCGAGCTGTCCCGCCATTATCGCCAATCCGGCTGGGACGTGGTGTTGGCGACCAATCTGAGTGAGGCTAAAGAATTACTGCTGAATAAAAAAGTCGAGCCGCTACTGATTCTTTCCGACATGAATTTGCCCGATGGCAATGCGCTGGATTTCATGGAAAAGATTAAGAAAGAGATTAGCCATGCCGAGTGGCTGTTCTTGACCGGCTACGGCAATGTGCCGGATTCGGTTAGGGCTCTGCGACTGGGCGCTTATGATTTTCTGGAAAAACCCTGCGATCTTGACCGCCTTGATCTGATCGTCGCCAGTGCCGCCCGTAGCGCGTCAATCCAGCGACGGGTTGTCGATCAAACCAAACAGCGGCATCGGCGTTATTCGCCGGATGCTTATGTCGGTCATAGCCGGCAGGCGCAGGGTGTACGGCAATTATTGGCAAAGCTGACCCAAGTGCCGTTCAGCGCGCTGATTATCGGCGGCGAGAGCGGCACCGGCAAAGGCTTGGCGGCGCGCATACTGCATTACGGCAGTTCCCGCGCCCAGCAACCGATGATTGAAGTGAACTGTGCGGCGTTGCCGCGGGAATTGCTGGAATCGGAATTATTCGGCCATGAACCCGGCGCATTTACCGGCGCCGCAGGACGGCATCGCGGCCTGCTCGAACAGGCCGACGGCGGCACGTTGTTTATGGACGAAATCGGCGAAATGCCGCTGGATTTGCAGGCCAAATTGCTCAAAGTGATTGAAGACCACAAAGTCCGGCGTTTGGGCGGGGAAAAGGAAATTCAGGTCGATGTACAGATAGTCGCCGCCAGTAATCGCGATCTGGAGAAAATGGCCCAGGACGGCAGCTTTCGCGCCGATTTATATCACCGCTTAAGCGTATTCAAGCTGATCTTGCCGCCGCTGCGCGAAGCCGTAGAAGACCTGGATGAGCTGGTGCCGTTATTTGTTGCAGAGTACAACGCTAAAGCCGGACGCCATGTTAAAGACATTCCCGATGCGGTGTTGGACAAGCTGAAAGCGCATTACTGGCCGGGCAATGTCAGGGAGCTGCGTAACGTCATCGAGCGCTGCGTATTGTTTTCCGATGGGCCGACATTCCCCGGACAATGGCTGCAATTGCCCGGACAGCCTTCCGTTGATGCGTTGCAAACCGAGCAGGGCATTTGGTTGCCTTTGGATGGCAGCATGGCGCTGGACGATATGGATTGCTTCATTATCAAGACCGCCCTGGAAAGGGCGGATAACAACCTGACCGCCGCAGCCAGGGCGCTTGGCGCCACCAGGGAAACGCTACGCTATCGGGTGCGGAAATATAACCTGAAAATAGCGGATTGATGAGGTGATCGAAGCTATTTCGGCTTGGCTTATTTCTGTTGTTCTGCCGTTTCCCGTAATGTTTGTCGAGTTTGCTCCGATAGTGCGGTCAAGCCTGCGCAGGGGTTGGGAGCGTCTAGTGCTTTGAGCAAGGCTGCTGCCAGGCCAAAATCGGGGTCATTATTCGTGGACTTATTGGTCCCACGTCTTGCAATGCCCGCAGCAATTGCCACATCCGAACAAGCCAGTTCGATCAGTTTTGGTTGTAGCACTTGAGTACGGTAGACACCCAGTTGCAACGGATCACGGTATTCACATTCCAGTAAGGTTGGGTTATCGCTGTAGCAGCCTGTTCGACTGACCGGTTTTCCCGAAGGTAATTTCGAATTGGCAGAACCCATGCGATTCTGAAATGCACTGAATTTATCACTATTTAGTATCGGCTTGAGCGTTGATTCCAGCTTGCTCTGTTGACGATCGCTCCAATCCGACACCACGCTTTCGGCAATAAATATGCCATCTAGATTGGCTTGTGACCAGTCAACCCCCAGCAGTTCCGTTTCACGCAGTTCTGCATCCTGTAATTTCGCCAAGGCCAAGTCAGTCCCCTGCAGTTTCGCATAGACCAAATTTGCAGCTTGAAAGTTTGTCTCACGCAAGTTCGCACCCTGCAATTTCGCTCCTCGTAGGTCCGAGCTCTGAAGTTTCGCCCCGTTCAAGTCTGCACCCTGCAAATCCGCTCCGCGTAGATCCGCATTCTGCAGTTTTGCCCAGCCCAGGGCAGCGCCCTGAAGATTCGCGCCGCGTAAATCAGCACCCTGTAGATCCGCCTCGATCAGACCTGCACTCTGCAGTTGAGTCCCACCCAAAATCGCGCCCTGCAATTGTGTTTTGTCCCAACCAACCACGCCCTGCAGCTTCGCTTGTAATAGGACCGCGCCCTGCAACTGGACATGGCGAAGATCGGCTTTGGGTAATACGGCCCCGAACAAATTGGCAAAGCGCAGATCGCGGTTTTGTAAATTGAGTCCGTCGAATTCCTTGAAGGCGGCATCACGAACCTGTTTATCAGGGTCTATTGCTCGGGTTAATAGCGACAAGGACACATCTTTGGGTACCAGTCTGGCTTCTCTGAGGTTTAGGTTGCGTGGAAAAAAGCTCAAATTGAACCATGAGCAGGGACCGAGCATTACTTGGAGAATAGAGGCGTCCGACTTTTCAGCCGCTGCTAGCGAGGTACAAGAAACTACATCATATTTATGGGCGGCAACACTCAACCATGCCTCAGGCACTCTGCGGATCAACCAATCCTCAAAGTAGCTGGGAGTATCCGCAGCCTTGTCCTTCTCCGGGGTGTAATAAGTTTGTACGGTAATACTGCCAGGTATGACTGCGACGATACTGATCAGGACAACCACTGGCACAGAGACTAGCAGGAAAATCATCCCCTTAGGTTCAGTTCCTGGTTGCAACATAGGTCTGGGAGCGATTTCACGCCCCGGCAGGTTCGGCCAGCGATGATGAATCGATCGCGTTAGCCGGTTCCATCCGAGGGTAGTCAGATGTCGGAGCCAAGCGGGCCAATAACCGAACAGCTGAAAGCCAAAGCTCCGCCACCATTCCTGCGCTTGGTCTTGGGGCGAAGCGATCAACGGCCACAAGGTCATCAGCATGACGGCATCAATCCAAACCGCGATGCGCTGCGACCAAGTGATGGCTTCATCGTGAAACGGTAAGAAGCGGATTTGTGCTGCCAGCAACATTAATAAGGGTAAAGCGATGACCGTAATACCAACCACGAAGGATAGCAGCCAGCGGATCAGCCAGACCTCGGAACGCCCTACAATGAGGTGAGTGAAAGGGAAGATAAACAAGCGGTCGCGCACTTGTTGCCCGGACGGCGTATCGGGAAGACCTCGGTCCAGATTCCAAAGTTTGCAAGAGAGTAACTCTAACTGCATGAGCAGGTTGAAATGCAAAAGGACTACCATCCACGGCACGAAGCAATAAAAAGTGGTAAGCGGCAGATCTACATCCAGAATCGGCAGTTTGACCGGGCTGATGCGCAGCAGGTCTTCGTGCGTTGTGCCCCAGACGATGACGCCGAGATAGGTGACGAACGCCATAAATGCGACATGTAGAGCCCCCACCGTCTGAGATGCAGAGTTGGCTGCTTCCAGAAGTTTCTCGATATGCGCTGAGGGTTCGTCGTTGATTTGTGGTACCGGATCAGGCATGGTAGTTGAGTTGGTTATTGCGGATGCTTAATTCTGTGAAGTATAAATCAAATGAGATAATTAGTTACGAATTCGACGCTAAAATTCAGCTATCAACTGTGTAACCTGCAAGCTCTGTCATTCAAAATCCTCATCCACGCCAGTTGCTTGTGTATTCCGTGTCAAACGGAAAAACTAAACCGACCGGTAGTGTGTCAATGAGCTATGTTTGTGGGGCACCGGAGATCCTTTTTTTGAATGACCAACAGCGAGTAATCCGCATTTTTTGCGCTTCATACGAACTACTCGTTCACTCAGGTCCCGCTGCCAGGGCAATTGCCGCTCGTTGGTTTTTGGTAAATGATAGCGGCGGAAGACGATCTTCGAGCAGGGTATCGATGATGGTTGTCGAGGCATTGGGCTTGGCAAAACGCAAAGCATTGAGTTTCATTCGAGCCAATCTGTCAGAATCTTCCAGCAATCGTTCCAGTTTGAAGGGGAGGGTGGTCAAGTCGTTACATTTGACGGCGATGCCTTCTTCCAAAAGATGATCGCTGTTTCTTTCCTCTTGTCCGGGAATGGGTGACACCACGCACATGGGCAGTCCGCAGGCGATAGCCTCGGAGGTCGTAATGCCTCCGGGCTTGCCGATAAAAATATCGGACATTTTCATCAGCTTGTGCATTTCGTCGGTGTAACCCAGAACCTTAAACCTAGCGTTTTGACTGCCGACTAATTGTAAGATTCGCTGCTTCAGGTCATCGTTGCGTCCGCAGACAACCACCGTCTGCGCGTCGTTTTTCAGGTTCAACATCCGTTCCACTATGTACTCGGTAGGTCCCAGACCAAAGGCTCCCGCCGACAGCAGCAAAACCGGTTGTTCGGGATTCAATCCCAGTCGAAGCCGTTGCTCTTGGCGGTTAACGGGTTGTTGAAAAACGGGATCGATGGGTATGCCGGATACGGTGATTCTTTCGCTGGGAATTCCGAGCATTTCAAGATGCGCTTTGGTTTCATCGATAGCGACAAAATAGCGATGAAATGAACGCGACAGCCACATCGCATGAAAATCGAAATCCGTTACTACAATGGACAGGCGCGCTTGCAGCTGTTGGGTCGCAATCAGGTGGGAGATGATTCCGGCGGGCATGAAGTGAGTGCAGACTGTGATGTCGGGGTCGAATTCCCGGATAAACCGAACCAGCGGCTTGGTATTGAGCCGGTCTATCATGTGCCGCATTCTGTCTGTGTGCCAGGGTTCATCGCTGGTTTTATACCACCAACCGAGAAAATTCGGCGCAGATCGCACCAGTGATGTGTAAAAGCTGGAATAGAAATCCCGGAACAGTTTGTTGGTGTATTGCAGCGCATCGTTGTTGATGACTTCAGCAACCCGGCCGTCAGCGGCGAAGGAAAGCTCCAAAGCCTCGGCCGCTTTGATGTGACCGGTTCCCGCGCCCGCCGACATGATCAAAACCCGTTTTTTCATCGGTGTGTCAGCAGCTAAGATTAATCCTGGTCATGACCGTGTTTTTTGAATAATAAGCCCATTGTAGCCGACAAAAACAGCCCAAATACGATCACGATGGTATGCACTGAAAACCCGGCCTCAATCATCATCGCATAAGCGCCAAGCATCAATAAAATACTAAGGTTTTCGTTGAAATTTTGCACGGCGATGGAGTGTCCAGAACCCATGAGTTGGTGGCCCCTGTGTTGCAGCAACGCGTTCATGGGTATCAAAAAACTGCCTGCCAGGACGCCAATCAATACCAGCAACATAGCCGCCGGTCGCCAATCGGTCACTAAGGCCATAGCCAATACAACGAAGCCCATGGCAATTCCCAAGGGTAACACTTTCACCGCATGTTCCAATGGCACAGTCTTGGCCGCCACCACGGAGCCGATGGCAAGGCCCACCGCAACTAAGGCGGTCAATTGAGTGGCTTGCTCCAGGTCGAGTTTTAATGCCACCGCAGCCCAGGCGAGAATAATGAACCGCAAGCTGGTTCCTGCTCCCCAAAACAGCGAGGTTACCGCCAGAGATACCTGGCCCAAAGGGTCTTTCCACAGGGATAGGAAACTTTGCCAAAAATCTGCCAGCAGGAACCCCGGCGTTCGCTTCGATAAGGTGTGTTCAATGGCCAGATTGGGAATATAACAATTGAGTATCGCCGCCACGAAATAAAGACCAAGAATGACAAAAATAGCGAATTCGGGAGCGGTATCAATGCCGCCATTGAATTCAAGCAAGTTTAGTTGCTGGATAACTTGAGCCTCAACACGGTGGCCGATCAATAATCCACCAAATATGGCGCCCAAAATGATGGATGCGACGGTTAGACCTTCCATCCAGCCGTTTGCCCATACTAATTTATCGCTTGGAAGATATTCGGTCAGAATGCCGTATTTAGCCGGTGAGTACAAAGCGGCGCCCACGCCGACAAAACCATAGGCGAGCAGCGGATGTAAACCCAACAACATAGCCGTGCAACCGACTATCTTGATACCGTTACTGATGAACATGACTCGGCCCTTGGGCAATGCATCGGAGAATGCGCCGACAAAGGGTGCGAGCACGATAAAGGCGAAGACGAAGAATTGTTGTAATACAGGGGTTTGCCAGGAGGGAGCATCCAGGCTTTTCAGCAGCGCGATAGCGGCGAATAGCAGCGCGTTATCCGCCAGTGATGAAAAGAACTGTGCCGCAAGAATGGTGTTGAAACCGCGATTCATAGGATTATTCGCCCTGTGCGATTCTGCAATAAACAGAATCATTGCACTCTTAAATGGTTGAACTGAATTTATAGTGCTTTCGGTTCAGGTTAGTAGTCGCTTTATCTATTTGTGAATATCGACTTCCGATGGCTTATTATGGGCAACGATCGATTCAATTTTGTGCCATGTTATGAGTTCCAACGTTCCATTGAAGTGTTCCACTATGGCGGTGCAACTTTCTACGAAGTCTCCCGTGTTGACATATAAAAATCCGTCTATCTCCTTCATTTCAGCGTGGTGTATGTGTCCGCAAATAACGCCATCCAAGTTCTGGTCTTTAAGTGTGTTGACGATGCTCTCTTCATAATCGGAAATAAACTGAACCGCATTCTTGACTTTGAATTTGACGAAGGCGGCAAGGGAAAAGTTTGAGTGTATGCCAAACCAAAGCCTGACGATGCGTATTAAACGATTAACCTCAATCAAAAAATCATAGCCGTCGCTGCCTAGCTTGGCAAGCCACTTGTGGCATTGGGCAATGGTGTCATATTCGTCGCCATGGACAACCAGAAATTGCTGCCCTGTGGATGTGGTATGCACATCTGAGTTTTTGACGGTGATATCGCCAAAGACATAATCGTCGTATTGCCTGACGTTTTCGTCATGGTTGCCGGGTACATAGATGACCTGGGTGCCATGTCTGGCCTTGCGTAAGACTTTTTGGATCACGGTATTATGATCTCTGGGCCAATACATTTTTTTGGAAAGCGACCAAAAATCGATGATGTCACCCACCAAGTAAAGCTTTTCACTCTCGTTGTATTTTAGGAAATCGAGTAAAACATCGGCTTGGCATTGGGTGGAACCCAGATGCAAATCGGAAATCCAGATG
>DATBQC010000480.1:0-2863 GCA_036561065.1 Methylobacter sp.
CAAAAATAGCAAATAACATCGCGCCGAACAACGCAAACAAAATCGTCAATGCCATCGGACGAAACAGCAGGCCTTCAATATGGGTGAGCGTTAATAAGGGTAAAAATGCCCCGACTATCATCAGGATTGAAAAAAATACCGGACGTTCCACTTCCAAAGACGCGGCCAATACGGTATTGGTAATTCTGCTACGATTTTGATTATGGCTTGCTTCATGATGTAAGCGATGGGCGATGTTTTCCGCCATGATCACCGAGCCATCGACGATAATGCCGAAATCGATAGCGCCAATAGACAATAGCCCGATCGGAATGCCGAAGGCGTTCATCAAGACCAACGCAAATAACAGCGAAAACGGAATTGTTAGCGCTACTAACAGAGCCAAAGAGGGTCGGCCTAAAAAAAACAGCAACACCAAGGTGACCAGCGAAATGCCCAGCAGAACGCTGTGGCCTACGGTATGCAGCGTATTTTCAACCAGCATCGACCGGTCGTAAAAAGGGACAATGCTGACCCCTTGCGGCAAGTCAACCTCATTCAATTCCTTGATAACGACTTTAACATTATCCAGCACATCGGAGGTATTTTCCCCTCGACGCATCAACACGATGCCCTCGATGGTTTCGTTGTTGCGGTCTTTGCTTAAAATTCCGGAAGGGACTTTCGCGTCAATTTCAACATCGGCAACATCATGGACATAGATCGGAGTTCCTCCGAAAGACTTGATAAAGATGTCGCCGATTTCTGAAACATCTTGTAGTGCGCCCCGACCGCGAATCACAAAGGACATGCTGCCTCTTGATAATACGCTGCCGCCGGCGCTTTCGTTATTGCTCTGAATGGCATCGACTACATCGGTTAGAGACAATCCAAAGCGTTGCAATTGTGCCGGATTCATCAGCACCGCATACTGCTTTTCAAAACCGCCAAAGTTAGTTACATCGGCGACCCCTGAAGCTCGTAATAAATGCGGAATCGCTATCCAGTCATGGATTGAACGAAGTTCGGTAAGATCGTAGCGGCCGTCCGAGACTAATTCATAGCGCAAGATTTCACCGTACGCCGTTGCCAAGGGGCCTAATTCCGCCGAGGCTCCTGCGGGTAAATCCAGGCCGGTTAATTTTTCCTGTATGCGTTGCCTAGCCCAGTAGGCGTCAACGCCTTCTTCGAAGATCAGCTGAACGACAGATAAGCCGAAAATGGTGCGCGAACGGATGGTATCGACCTTCGGTACATTGCGCATTTGAATTTCTATCGGTACTGTGACTTGGCGTTCCACCTCTTCGGGCGCACGCCCAGGGTAAACGGTGATCACCTGCACCATCTGCGAAGAAATATCCGGGTAAGCGTCGATTTGCATCCGGGAAAAAGACCATAAGCCCACAATAATAATCGCAACCGTAGCGCCTAAAACGGTCAGGCGATAGTGCATTGCTTTGTTAAGCAATTGCGGAATCATGGCTTAACGCCCTCAGGTTGCATTTTTTTTATGGCCTCTTCGTTGAGCAGGGCCTGCACCAGCATGGGCTTTAACAATATGGCGCCATTGCCGATAATTCTCTCTCCGCCTTGCAAGCCGTTAAGAATTTCAACCCGGTCGCCAATGCTTTCGCCTACCTGCACTTCTGCAATCTGCCATAGACCCGCTCCGGCGGCGATAAATACGAAATCCGCATCTTGACTGTGCAGAACGCCATCGGTAGGCACCAATATCGCCGCGCGCGGATCGGTTCCCAAGCCGATTTCCGCATACATGCCCGGCTTAAATTGATTGTTTGCGTCCTGTAATTCAAAAAACACCCGCAAAGTATGGCGCTGAGCCGATAAAGTCGGCGCAAGGCTTTTTACTTTACCGATAAAAGACTGATCGGGCAGTCCGTAAAATTTGGCAACACAGGCTTGTCCAACGGATACCCAGCTGATTCTTAATTCCGGCACATCGGCCATGATTAACGAAGTGCCGGGGGTGGCATTTTCCAATAACGCCGGATCGACGCCTTCCTGTAATAGTGTTCTTTCCAGTGCGGCGCGAGTGCGAGTCGCCATTGTTAGCGCCGTTTCCGCCTCATACACAGATTTTTGGCCTTCCAGTTGCACTTCCAGCAAATTGGCTTCCGCGGCGGTTAAATCCCTGATCGCTTCGGTCCCGGTTGCCACGAGTTTCCGCAGTCGCTCAACCGCCAATTTTTGCGAATTGTATTGCGCCGCAGTGAGTTCGCGGATTTTCACCAAGCGCTTGGTGTTAAATTCTTTCTCAGCGCGAGCCCGTTGCCAGTCCGCATAAACACCGGCAAGCTCAATGCTGTTAAATTGCCAACGGTCTTCCATAGGATTGGAACCGGACGGCAAGCGCGCGACTACGGCACCGGTAACCAGAAGCAACGGTGTGGTTATCTGTTCTTTTTCTACGTCCGAAATATTAAACTTCTGCTCCAGCAGGCTTCCTGGTTGCACCGCAATCGTCCGTGGCCCCACCAGTTTTACGACAGCCGAATTGTCGACCGGCTTTTGCTTGGCTTTAGTCGATTGCCATAATCCAAATACCAGCAGGCCAATGGATAATAAAGCAATGGCTAACAAAGCCATTAAGCGGGTTTTTGATTGAAAGAAACTGCGCGGAAGATTGCTTTTAAGACGGAATAAAGAACTCATAATTTATCGTAATATTTCTTTACCGATAGCGGCGTTGAGTTGATACAAGGAATGCCAATAATTGGAGCGGCCGGTGATGTGCATACGATAGGTTTCAAGGTAAACTCGTTGCGCGTCCAATACCTCTATCAACGTCTTACCGCCCAGTGCATAGGCTTGGTTGATTTTGTCGCGGACATTTTTAGCGGCTTCCAATTGCCCCGGATCGTCA
>DATBQC010000481.1:0-8537 GCA_036561065.1 Methylobacter sp.
TTGTCGGTATCAGTATGATGTTAAGTTTTTTCATGGCCGGCTCCTTTGTGTGGTTATATCAATTGAGATATTATTGTACAGTTACCAATCAACGATTAAAAATGTAATTGATTAGCGTAGGTTAGGTTGCAAAAAACGCGGTGAGGTGCACCCCGTAAATCTATCAAACGTATGCCATTTAATTCAGCTCGATTGCACATTTCGGCTCAAATAATCGAGAATCTGTAACTCACTGGCACAAATATCAACAGAACCTACCTTCCTCGTTCTGAAAGCAGGTCGTAGAGCGTAGTGAAATTCAATGGCTTGACCAAGTGATGATCGAAACCCGCTTCCTGCGAACGGGCTAAGTCTTCCGTCTGACCATAACCGCTTAACGCTACCAGCAGCAGATCGTTTCCGTTGGGTAGGTGCCGGATGCGCTGAGCCACCTGATAGCCATTCTCTCCGGGCATTCCGATGTCCAGCAGCACCACGTGGGGATGGAATGCCTCGATCAGCGTTATGGCGTGCTCGCCGGAATCAGCCATCTTGATCTCGTAGCCATTCAGCTCCAGGAGGAGGGCTGTACTCTCCCTTACGTCGGAATCATCGTCCACCACCAGCACCCGCGTACCTGCGTTAGGCGATGGCGTCGGTGCCTCGGAGGCAGTGAAGGCGGCCGCTTCGCCCATCATCGGCAACCGGATGTTGAAGGTGGAGCCCAGTCCAGTGCCAGGGCTTGATGCCGTTACTTGTCCGCCGTGTAGTTCCACTAGTCGCTTTACTAGGGTAAGCCCGATGCCTAGTCCACCTTGAGATCGATCCAGGGTACGCGCGCCTTGTTGGAATAGGTCGAAAATCGTCGGCAATAATTCCGCCGAAATGCCGGTGCCGTTGTCCCGCACCTGGATTTCAACTTCGGCCTTATGTGGTTGGACATCAACCTCGATTTGAGCGTCTTTCAGAGAGTATTTACTGGCATTATCGAGTAGGTTAAGAAACACTTGGGACAGGCGCACGGAATCGCCCTCCAATAGTATCGGTTGTTCGGGCAGACGAACATCGAGATGTTGTTGCTTGGCCAAGATAGGTCCGCGCATCGTATCCAAGACGGACTTAATCACTTCTACAAGGTCGAGCCGCTCTTTCTTCAGCGAAATTTTGCCTCGCGCGATACGGGAAACATCCAGTAGATCGTCCACCAGGTGAGTGAGGTGCATCACTTGCCGCTTAATGATTTCCTTAGCCCAGCTGAGTCGTGGATCCTCCAGCTTCAGCATATCTAAAATATGGGCTGCGTTGCTGATGGGGGTCAACGGGTTTCTTAGTTCATGAGCCAGCATGGCGAGGAATTCGTCCTTATGTTGGTCGGCCTCGTGCAGGGCCGCCTCGGCCTGTTTGCGCTCGGATATATCACGGCTCACGGAGGCGATACCTACTGGCTCGCCGGTGCTGTCTTTGATGAAGAATACGTTGTAGATCATCCATATGGCGGCACCGCTCTTGAAATGGCGGAACCTGATTTCCACATCAGCGTGACCATCGCGCACAACGCGCGGGAAGAATTCATCACGGATGAAGCGCTGGTCTTCGGGGAAAAAAAACTCCTGGATTGGCGTTCGAATGCACTGCTCCAGGTTGTCGAGGCCGATCAGGCGCATGCCGGCTTCGTTGATGTAGAACGGAATGAATTTCATGTCGAACATGCCGATGAATTCCATGCTGTTATCGGCCAGCGAAACGAATTTTTGCCGTTCCAGTTCCATGTGCTTGCGTTCGGTAATGTCGCGTAGGGCGATGACGTAGCCGGGTTGCCCGTCCCATTCCAGCGGCGAGGAACGCATTTCTGCCCAGACGAGTCCATTCGGACGGATCAGATTAATGTCCTGATAGCTGTTTTTATCAGGGTTGACTGGAATCGCCAGCGATTGACCGATTATCGGGCTGCGTGCCAGCAGGATTTCGGCAGCTTGGTTGGCATAGAGTACGACGCCCTGGCTATCCACAACCAAAACGCCGTCGGTGATAGTGTCGAGAATCAGGTCAAACTTGGGGTTGTGAGTAGTCATAGCCATAGCCGGTAAGTTTGCTTAAACGATGACGGTTTGTGAGCCGACTCCTTTAGCTTCGGTGGTAATGGCCGCGATGACGGAAGGTATCCGCGACAGGTCGCCGAGCAGTTTCAGTACGGGGGCCGGCACATCGCGCACCAGCATCGGCGTTGCAAACACGTCTTTTTCCAGGGCTTTTTCCGGCATGCCCAATACTTCGACGATGTTTAAAATCCAGTATCCGGGATCGTAGAGCTTGGCGAGCGCAGCGGTAATCTGCTCGACCAGACGGCGGGTTTCGCTGTTCAGCGATACCACGTACAGGGTTAGGACCAATTTGTGCGGCGTTGCGCGCCGTGCTTCCTGAGGAGGGTTAACACGGGCGATCTGGGCGATATTACGAATTTGTTCGGAAGACAGCGGCTTGCTGGCCAGTTCGAACTGAAAGCCTTCCTCATGTATGCCTTTCAACTGCTCCATGTATTCGTTGGCAAAAGCGGTGACGATATAAATGTTCAGTGTTTCGTCAATGGCCTTCAGGCGGCGCAAGGTTTCCACGCCATCGATGCCGGGCATGCGCAGATCGAGAAAAATCAAATCGGGACGTTCGGCGAGGGTCATCTCGATGCCTTGCAAACCATTCTCGGCTTCACGAACCGAGAAACTGTCATCTTCCAGAATCAGTTTGAAGGCGCTACGCACCGCAGGATCGTCGTCTATTACCAGAATGTTGCTTGCCATATATAGTGCCTCTTAATGTATTAGGGTTTAAATATTCAAACATGCGGAAATCGTAGTCGCATGCAGCAACCGTGTCCATATGTACTTTCTACATGTATATTGCCTCCGACATCCTGAACCAGACGGCGGATGACTGACAAGCCCAGACCGGTACCTTTTCCCGGCGGCTTGGTGGTAAAAAAAGGATCGAAAATTTTGCTTTGCACATCTTGCGGGATGCCGGGACCGTTATCGGCCACGCTCAGTTCCAGTGCCTCTTCCATGGGCCTGACTATGATTTTGATTTGCGGCTGTGGGCTGTCGGCTAGCGCGTCGCGGGCGTTAATGATCAGATTGACCAGGATCTGCTGCAAACTGTCGGCGCTACAGTGGATGGCCGGCAGATCGTCGGCAGCATCGACATCAACCTTTATGCCGACTTTGCTCAATTCGCCTTCCAGCAGTAACAGACTTTGCCTGATGACTTCCTCAATCCGGCAATTGCCGGTTGGGACCGATCTGGTGTGGATAAATAGCAGCATGTTGCTGACAATCTTTTTGATGCGGTGAATTTGTTGTAGCGCTTGATCGAGAACTTCCTTTGATTTTTCATCAGTACTTCTGTCTGCGGCGAATTCGACAAAATTCATTATTCCCATCAGCGGGTTATTGATCTCGTGCGCCACGCCGCCGACCAGCGTTCCTAATGCCGAGAGCTTCTCCATCTGCAGCATGTGTTCCTGATTTTCCTGTAGTTTGGTGTAGGCCAGCCGGGTTTGTTCCAGCAGGCGGGCGTTTTCCAGGGAAATCGCAGCCTGGGCGGTTAATAGTTCGGTCATGTCGGTTCTTTCGGCGGTAAACACGCCTGCCGACAATCGGTTTTCCAGGTAGAGCAGGCCGATGAGTTCGTTTTGCTTAATGACCGGCAGGCACAGCACCGAGCGCAGTCTTAGCGCCTGTACCTCAGGAGTATCCTGAAACTCACCTTCGCTCATCGCATCGTGCAGTAACACTTTTTTACGCGTGCGCAGCACGTAATTGATGATGGCGCGGCTAATGCTGCCAGAGGTCTGGTTAAGGCTGAGATGCTGACGGTTAACGATGTGTTTTTTGCCTACATGGTTTTCCGCGGCGACCAGCAGTTCATCCGCCTCCTTGATCAGCAAGTAGCCGTGCTGTGCCCCCGAGCTTTCCAGCACTACGGTCATGATTTTTTGCATGAGCCGATTCAGGTCGACTTCCGCCGACAAGGCCAACGCCGATTTTATAAGATAATTGAAGTCGAGATTCGGCAGGGTAGCCGGCGCGTCGACGGCAACGGTTTTTTCGGCGCGAACTGCATTGTTGGTGTCGATGTCGGTATTGGCATAAGGGTGATGCAGCTGCAATAGTTCGCTTTTGCGATCGGCACGGCATACCCGGTACATGCGCCGCGCCGCGCCGTAGTAAAGTTCGGCGTCGCCGAGATTGCCGGCTGCCATCACCTCGGCCAACGCTTCGTATAAATGGCTGGTGAGCAGGGTGTAGTTTTGTGTCTGGGCGATCGCAATAGCATCCAAATACAAGTTGCGGGCGTCGCGGAATTGATTTCGGGCGCGTGCGATCTCGGCATGAATAAAGGCCAGAAAGGGTTTCAGCAGCGGTCCGAGACGAGCCCAGGTTTCCAGTTCGGCTAGCAACGGCGCGATTTCCGCTTCAAGCGTCGGCCAGTCGGCACCCTCCGGCCGGCGCAGGCGATTGACGATACGGAAGACATACCAGAGACGTTTCAGCACGTTATCGGTCAGGCCGTGCAGATAGCGTTCCACCGTTTGCAAGGACACTGCCGCCGCTGCGTAATCGCCCAGATAATGCTGGGCGAAACCCAGCAACGCAAAATAACTGCCGGAAGCGGCGACATAATTGTCGGCTTCCCAGCGCGCCAGCGTTTCGGTCATGTCTACCGGCTGGTAATCGGGTTTCATCGGCGCCACCCAGCCGGCCAGCACGGCTTCGGCGAGACCGACCGAGAATGACAGCTGGTTCTTGCGGGAAAAATGCAGGCATTCCTCGGCGGCTTCTTCAACCAAACGCAGATTGTTGCCCTGCACCTGTAAATTCCACATCAACGGTCCGTAGGACAGGCCGGCGTTATACAAATCGCCACAATTCTTGCCGCACTGTATGGCTTTGTGGCAGTAATCGACGATCTCGGCCGGATGGCTGCGCGAATGCATGTTGCACCAGACAATGCCGTTCATGCCGCGGGTGGCGCCAAAAGTATTGGGGTGTTTTTCACACAGGTCGTGGGCCAGATCCTGGTAAAGGAATGCCTGTTCGAACTTGCCCTGTTCGCCGAGATTGAGACCCATGATTGAAAACGAATAAATCACCGATTCGTCCATGCCGCCCTGTAAGCAATGCAACGTCGATTGCGCCGCCGACAGATACAGCTGCGGCACCAGGCCGGACATATAGAGATCGGGGATCAGCTCGCTGTAAAATGCCAGCTCGATCTTGCTTTTGCGGTCCTGGGTAAATGGCATTTGCAGGATAGTCGTCCAGACATCGCCTTGTTGTTCGATTTCCGCCATCAAGGCCAGCATTCGTTGCCGGGCCGTTTCGGGCTGTTCGGGAATCGACTTGTCGAAATAGGCCAAGCCGCGGTTGGCGGTTTCTATCGCCTTGTTGAAATTGCCGAACGAGGACAACGACGTGGTCTGTTCCGCCAGGGCTTCGGCTTTGTCCAGGTCGCTGACCGCGTGTTCGATCAGGTGATTCAGCAACACCTCCGATTTTTCATAACGGCCGCACATCAGCTCAGTCTTGGCCAGACGCTGGTAAATGCGAAAAGTCAGGTCGTAAGCCTGTTGCCAGCAACCGTCCGGCAGGTAGTCGTGGGCTTTCTGGAAAAAATCGTTGGCGGCATCGCCGGCCAGTGCATCCAGCGCCTTGTTGCCGGCATGGAAGTTGATAGTGACCAGCTGATACGCCAACTCCTGATCCAGATCCGCCGGGCGGCCTAGATTGAGGTGGGCGGCAATGGTGAACAAGTTGTCAAGGCTTTCAAGATCGGTTCCTGCCGGTACCGCTTGCAGCAGGCGGTTGCCGATACGCCAGTGGATAGCGGGCTTGGCCTGAGGGTCGACCTGGCGCAGCACCGCTTCCTGAACCCGGTCGTGGACGAACTGCAGATCGGATTTGTTTTCCAACAGCATGCCCAGATTCAATACCGGCTTCAAATCTTCAAACAGCTGTTCGATGCGAATATCCAGTACCAGAGCCACATCTTCGACGCTGAAACGGTTGCCCATGCAAGCGCAGTGATTGAGGATATGCAGGGTTTTGACCGGCAATTTGCCCACTTTGGAACTGAATAATTCCACCACCGAGGTCGGCATCTGCGTGTCGCGAATCCGTTTGATGTCCCAGTGCCAGTGTTGTTCGGCGTCGGTATTCAGTAAATCCTCGTTATATAGCCAAGCCAAACTTTCGCTGACGAACAGCGGGTTGCCTTCGGTCAGGTGGGCGATAAATTCCGCCAGATTGGCCGTGGCTTCCAGCGAGGAATCGAGGATATAAGCGACCATCTCGTGACAGTCGGCGTCGGTGAGCGCCTCCACGCGAATTTCCGCGAACGGGCCGTTGTTTTCCTGAATCTTGCGGATCAGCTTGCTGAGCGGATGGCTGCTGTCGACTTCGTTGTGCCGATAGGCGCCCATAAAAAACAGGAAGGGATGCTCATGATGGTTGTCGAACAGGTTTTGCAGGAAATCGAAAGTTGCGCTGTCGCACCATTGCAAATCGTCGATAAACAGCACCAGCGGATTGTCTTCGCTGGCCAGGCAGGCCAGGAACCGGCCGAACAAATTGTTGAAACGGTTACGGGCTTCCACCGGCGGCAGATGCGGCACTTCCGGCTGACGGCCGATGATGAATTCCAGTTCCGGCAATACATCGCTGATGACGCTGCCGTTGCTGTCCACGACGTCGAGTATTTTGGTCCGCCACTGCTGAACCTGGGTGTCGCTCTCGGTCAAAAAGATGCGGATCAGGTTGCGCAAGGCCTGTATCAACGAACTGTAGGGGATGTTCTTCTGGTATTGGTCGAATTTTCCGGAAGTGAAGTAGCCGCGATTTTTGACCAATGGTTTTTGCAGTTCCTGGATCAGCCGGGTCTTGCCGATGCCGGACAGGCCGGAAATAAACACCGAACGGAATTTGCCGTCGATAACTTCGTTGTATTGCTGCTGTATCAACAGGCTTTCGGCCTGACGGCCCACCATTTTAGAAATAAAGATGACCCGGCGGCTACGATCGTGCTGTCCAATCGTAAACGCCGATACGCTGCCGGTGGCGCTGTATTCTTTCTTGCAGCGCATCAAGTCGGCCAGCAAACCCGAGGCGCTCTGGTAACGTTTCTCCGGCTGCTTGACCGTGAGTTTGGCAATAATATCGGCCAAGGCTTGGGGAATCTGTGGATTGAGCAGATTGACTTTGGGCGTTTCTTCGGCCAGATGCGAGTGAATCAGCTCCAGCGGATCGCTGGAAAAAAACGGCAGCTGGCCGGTCAGCAGTTCATAAAATACGATGCCCAATGAATACAAATCGGTGTAAAAATCGACTCTATAGTTGATGCGGCCGGTCTGTTCCGGCGAGGTGTAGGCCAAAGTGTGGCGTACGAATTCCGGGTCGTAGATAAAATGGCTGACATCGCGAATGTCGAGGGGGGTGATGAAATCGGTCAGCCGCAGGGTCAGCGTCCCCGGTTGCAGCAGAATATTGTGCGGCTTGATGCCGCCGTGAGTAATGCCGGCATCGTGTACCGCTTGCAGCGTATCGGCCAGTGTGCAGGCCAGCGTAAAAAAATCGTTAAGATCGAGTTTGTCTTGCTGTTTCACCCAACAGTTCAGCGGTTGTCCGGCGAACCAGGGCTGAACGATAAACTGCTGGTCGCCGTAGGATTCCAGGGCGAGCGGCGTACAAACCCTCGGATCATGCAGCACTTTTAAGCGTTCAATTTTCTGGCGCAGATGCCGGGACTGGTCGTCCCAGCTCGACAGCAGCTTCAGCAGTTTGACGATCAGAGGCTGGTCGGGGACATGTTTGTGGTAGCCCTTGAATACCAGGGCCTGCAAGCTTTCTCCCAGTTTTTCGGTAACGATGTAGTTGCCCAGTTTAGGCACGCCCTGCGGTTGATTTTTTGTTGTTATATCGATCACTTGAGATGTGCTCTCTGTGTCGTAGAGCGGCGCCGGGCATGGAAAACCATAGGTTTTACGACGATGATCTCGTAATAAGGGGCGAGTTTAAACAAACGACAGAAATGTTTCATAGGCTCTATCAGCGATGGCTATTGCGAGTCGTGCATGTTGGCTCGATTGAATTTTAAGCGTTACTTTACAGCCAATCTCTACCCGAAGCTTGATATGTTTTGCGAAGTAGCCGTCCGGCATCTGCCGGATTCAAGTACATCAATAATATCATTGCATTCAATGATATTTTCCTGATGCGCCAAAATAGAATCAGCCAACGCGGTAATCGCGAGCCAATTCGGCCGCTCGCAGACAAAACTGAATGCCGCCAGAAATAGCTCAGTCATTTTTCTTTCCCTCAACTCATCACTGTCGATAAAGCACTCAAGATACTCGTTGACAACCTCCAAATCGGATGAGCCGCCGTAATACTGTAGAGCAGTGACATTCAGCAGTTCCGGGTTAATCGGTTCGTTGTCACGTAGCGAGACATATCTAGCTTCGGCTAAAGGCCCGGCGAGTAGATTGATGATATCGGCTTCGAAGGCGT
>DATBQC010000482.1:0-1585 GCA_036561065.1 Methylobacter sp.
ACAAGAAAACTTATGACTCACTTAATTATTAATCATCTGTGTCATGCTTAACCAGCAAAAATTAACCATTCAAACTACCGACGATGACCACCGCATAGCAAGGCTGGCAGCCTTGGCGATTGGCTTACACCTGATTGAGTCGATTGTGCCATCACCTCTTCCTGGAGTAAAACCAGGTATAGCCAATATCATCACACTTTATGTGCTGTACCGTTTTGATTTAGCGACCGCAGCCTGGGTCGCCTTGCTAAGAGTGTTTGCCGGTAGTTTTTTACTCGGGCAATTTTTATCTCCTACCTTTGTTCTCAGCCTGAGTGGTGCAATTTGCAGCCTAGTGATTCTTGCGATTGCCATTAAACTGCCAAACAAATATTTTGGCCCAATTAGCCTGAGCATATTTGCCTCTTTCGCGCATATTGCTGGCCAACTTGTGGTGGTGCGTCTTTGGTTGATTCCACATGCAGGGGTGGCTTATCTGGTCCCGGTATTTGCTGCTGCGGCGCTTTTGTTCGGAATTATTAATGGCCTTATTGCATCCGGATTATTGGCCAATCGATAAAAGATATTAAGAAAATAAAGAACTGCCTATTAAGTATCTATTAATTATCACGCACGACCTCCACTGTTTCAGTCGTAGTATAAGACTTGCCAGTAATCAGATAATTCTTTTGTCTTAATCGCTGCTCCATTTTGCTCAACCCTTCTTCAGTTATTGCCGGAAGTTTATTCCAGATAATCTGCTGAACTTTTCCATCCGCATCTATTAACAATAATGCTTGCACCTGACTGGCAGAATCCGACTCCTGACTCCTGATTGTTGGATCGGAAGGGGTAGACTTTACCTCCTTACCTGATAAAGAATTTTGGATGTCAATTACATGATTATTTGCAGGATTCGTTGTAGTTTTCTGTGGTGAAGATGATATTGGTTTCTCAATAGTCATCTGTTCAATCTCTGGTTTTTCTTTTGTAATTTCAGGCTGTTCTTCAATAGGCTCTGAAAGCGGCTTCTCAGCGCTAGCAGGTTCGATAATTGCCGAGTTTGGCGCCGGCGCCAGGCTAACTGTTAACACAATATCGCTTTTAAGCACGTTCACCGGACGAGCCGGATTTAGAAATACAAGTACAGTGAAATGCAGCAATATAGAAAAAAATAAGGCCACCCGGAATGAAACATCCGGGCGGCCAGAATAATATGAACTGCTTCTAAATACCGATACCACAATTAATAGAGATCAAGCTCTCTCCACGAGTTACGCTTGCCTTGGAACTTATCTGTTTCAACAGGCGGCGGTATCGTTATATGTTGATCATCAGATGTCGTCACGATAGCGCCTATCGTACCATCTGGCAGTTGGATTACGTTGATACCTACAATCAATGCATTAGCGAGATATTTCGAAGCAATGCCACTAGCTCCTGCTACTGAAAGACCAGTTCTGAAATCAATATAATTCAGGAAAGAAGAACCTCCTGTGGTACAGGCACTAGAAGCCGGAATATTACTACCAATTGTCAACGTACCCAGCGTCAGGTTCATATCCACGTTCATGCGCTCCCCACTCTCGGGAAAATCAACAAACCA
>DATBQC010000483.1:0-8733 GCA_036561065.1 Methylobacter sp.
CCCTTTTGAAGAAATAGTAGCATTGGAGCGTATTACGGATGAAGACGTTCTAAAGCTACTGGATTATCCGGCTTATTTCGATTTGCTTAGATTGGATTTGCCAGAAAATCGCCAAAGTATTATTAGCAGATTGCAAGACGATGATTTTATTGTGCCTTGTGATGCGGGTGGCTGGAATATTACTAATTTAGCCGCGATTCTGTTTGCTAACCAGTTGACAGATTTTAAGCATCTGAAAAGGAAAGCAATTCGTGTCATTGTTTACAAAAGTAGCAACCGCATTGAGACTATTCGTGAATATGAGGAAAAAGAGGGTTACGCCTGTGGATTTAAAAGAATTGTTGACCTTATAAATGATTTATTACCCCGAAATGAAGTGATTAAAGCCTTTAGAAAAGAATCGCCCATGTACCCTGAGCCAGCAGTGCGTGAGCTGGTTGCCAATGCTCTCATCCATCAAGATTTTTTCGCCAAAGGAACAGGACCAATGGTAGAAATTTTTTCTGATCGTTTAGAAATAACCAATCCGGGCATACCCCTCGTCGCTCCTAATCGCTTTTTAGATAGCCCGCCTAAGTCCCGCAACGAATCAATTGCGTCAATGATGCGACGCATTGGCGTGTGCGAAGAACGCGGCAGCGGCATTGATAAAGTCGTTTTTCAAACCGAACTTTATCAATTACCAGCCCCATTATTTGAAGTGGCCGATGAACATACGCGCTCTATTCTTTTTTCATATAAGCCATTAAATGATATGGATAAAGAAGACCGTGTACGCGCTTGCTATCTGCATTGCTGTTTGAAATGGGTTGAACGAAAGCCTATGAATAATGCTTCTGTTCGCGAACGATTTGGCATTGAAAACAAGAATAAGGCTTTGGCCTCAAGAATCATTGCACAAACTATAGATTCGGGATTAATAAAACCCCATGATGCTGATGCTGGCGTACGAAACAGACGTTACATCCCCTCTTGGGGCTGAGGAAGTATTTTAGTTGATGCAGAAGCTTTACATTAGCTAATAGAGTCTGCAACTACCTGAAAGCTACTAGGAGTACTTTGTTGATGGTTTGTTGATGTAGAAGCTTTACATTAGCTAATAGCACCTGAAACCACCGGCAGTACTGTCTTGGTCACAAATAAACACCAATGCCTTGGCATTGAAAAATCAACTATACAGTCTTTTGCCAAAAACAATAAGCTAGCGCAAAGCCTTTTCCCAACGGCTTACCACTGCGGCGGCGATGCTGTTACCGAATACGTTGGTTGCGCTACGCCCCATATCCAGAATCTGATCGACGGCCAGCAGTAGCAGCAAACCGGCCTCGGGGATATGGAACATCGACAGCGTGGCGGCAATGACGATCAGCGAGGCACGGGGCACTCCGGCCACGCCCTTGCTGGTGAACAAGAGCGTCAGCAGCATGATCAGCTGGTCGCCCAGCGCCATGTCGATGCCGTATGCCTGGGCGATGAACAGCACCGCAAAGGTCATGTACATCATGCTGCCGTCGAGGTTGAACGAATAACCAAGCGGCAGCACCAAGCCGCAGATTTTCTCGTCGCAGCCGAAGCGTTCGAGTTGCTGCAACAGTTTCGGGTAAGCGCTCTCGCTGCTGGCGGTGCCGAAAGCTAGCAGCATCGGCTCGCGAATGTGGCGGATCAGGGACAGGATTTTGCGTCCCAGAATCAAGAAGCCGACGCAGCCCAGCGCAGCGCACAACAGCAACAGGCCTAAATAAAACTCGCCGATAAACTGGCCGTAAGACAGCAATACGCCAATGCCGTTTTGCGCGATGACCGAGGCCACCGCCGAGAACACCGCAACCGGCGCGGTATGCATCACGTAGCCGGTGACTTTGAGCATGATGTGCGTCAGCGAATCGAGCAGCTTGACGGTCGGGTGCGCAAGTTCGCCCAGCGAGGCGCAGGCCACGCCGAAGAACATCGAGAACACCACGATTTGCAAAATCTCGTTAGCCGCCATGGCTTCGACGATGCTTTTCGGGAACATGTGCGAGACGAAATTGCTCAGCGTCGGCGCGGCCTCCGGCAAACCGGTTTTGGCTCCGACCTCGGGCAGCGCCATGTGCAACGAACTGCCCGGCTCGAAGCCATTCACCAGCAACATGCCCAGCAACAGGCTGAAAATCGACGCCGAGAAAAACCACAGCATCGCCTTGATGCCGACCCGCCCGACGGTGTGGATGTCGCCCATTTTCGCCATGCCCACCACCAGCGTGGAAAAAACCAGCGGCGCGATGATCATCTTAACCAGTCGCAGGAAAATATCGGTCAGCGCGGCAAAAATCCCGATGATCGGCTTCATGGCCTCGGTTCCGCCCAGCGTCAGGTTGAGCAGTTCGCCAATGATGATGCCGAGCACCAGAGCAATGGCGACATAGAGTGTCTGGCGGTTGGGTTGCGCGGTGTGGGTCGTCATCATCAACTTGCCTTATTAAAATTATTATTCAGTACGTGGTAGGCTGACGGCCTTCTGGTTAGTAAAGCTGCCCAGCCAGCACCGTCATACTGGCAGGGATGCCAGTATCCAGTCACATGGATGTGGATGGATAAAGCCAAGGGCACTTCGCAAATTACCATCCTTGGCTCTGGATTCCGGCATAACCCACAGGGATGTGGGGAATGCAGATATTGCAGGAGCAAATATCTGTCCTTGCCGGAATGACGGGCTTTTGGCGCTAACTAAGTATCTTGCCAACCATGAAAGTCCAAAGCCCTTAAAAGAATCACCAAAACAAACTTTCAAAAAACAAACCGGCTCCTCGTCTTTAAGCCTCTTTTTGCAAACAACTCCTGCACCCGGAGTAAATGCGTTTCCAGTTTTTCATGCTGCGCGCGCCGTATGCTCTTGTCCTTAAGCTTTATATCATTCCAAAGGGCATTGCCCGCTGAAGCCAACTCGGAAAAATCCGCGAACAGCCAGGTTAAATCGTGATCCGCCAAATAGCCCCGGTTCTCTTCAAGAATGCCGTCATAGACGCGCTTGTCGCGGTCGTAATCCGGCAGCCATTCTTTATCCTTGAATGAACCAAAGCCCTGATAGTCGTCATGAGCCCTGTATTTGACGAAGCCAAGAAACAGCCTCTCCGTATGCGCTGAAAAATCAGCCCCGTACTTCAGCAAAAACTCATTCAAATTATCATCGCTCAGCTTTCCGGCATGAGCGATACCGGCTGCAAGCAGCATTAAAACGATAATCGAGCCTTTAGCTATAACTTTCATAATCATCCTCAGGAAGGTACGGACACTATTTTTCCAGATACGTATAAGACGTCAGCCCGGCAATCAGCTCCCGCTCGTAGTCCTGCCGTTGCTGCTCGCTAAGATCGCTGTTAGCCAGTTTTTCCCGGTAGGCGGTTTTCAAATCTTCGCTGTTGATATGCACATAATCGAGCAGATCATCGACATGTTCGCCTTCGTGCAGGTCGTAAAAATGGTAGCCCTGGTCGTCGAGTTCGATGTTGATGGAATGGGTGTCGCCGAACAGGTTGTGCATATCGCCTAATATTTCCTGGTAGGCGCCGAGCATGAAAAAGCCGATCAGATACGGCTGTTTGCTGTCGATTTCATGCACCGGCAGGGTGTGTTCGATATTCTGCCCATCGATATATTGGTCGATGCGGCCGTCGGAATCGCAGGTTAAATCCTGGATGACTGCGCGGCGCGTGGGCTGTTCGTTCAAGCGGTGGATCGGCATGATCGGGAAGATTTGGTCGATGCCCCAGATGTCGGGCATGGACTGGAACAGCGAGAAATTGCAAAACACCTTGTCGGCCAGTTTCTCGTTCAGTTCCTTTAAGATAACGGCTTCGCTTTGATTGTTGGGATTGAGCTTATGCTGAAGCTGGCGGCACAGCAGCGCATAGTTATTCTCCGCTTCGGCCAAGCCGGTAATGCTCAGTTTATCCTGGGTAAATTGGGCGCGGGCTTCCGACAAATCGAATTGTGCATCGTGATAATGCTCGACCAGATTGCCCGGCTCCGGCAAGGCTTGCAGCTGGCTGTGGTTAGTGTAGACGGATTCAATATCGGTCACGTTTGTGATCAACACCGCATGATGGGCGGTCAGCGCACGGCCCGATTCGGTGATGATGTCCGGCTGCGGCACCTCTTTTTCGGCGCAAATATCGGCAAAACTGCGCACAATGTTCTGGGCGTATTCATCCAAGCTATAGTTGATTGACGATTCGCGCCGCGAATGGCTGCCGTCGTAATCCACGCCCAACCCGCCGCCTGCATCGACAACTTTCACATTAGCGCCCAGACGATGCAGCTCGACGTAAAACTGCCCGGCTTCTTTCAGCGCCACTTTGATGTCGTGAATGTTGGCGATTTGCGAACCCATGTGAAAATGCATCAGCTTCAAGGTATCCAGCAGACCGGCTTGCTTGAGGCGCTCGACCAACAGCAGTAATTCATGGGCATGAAGACCGAATTTGGATTTTTCGCCGCCGCTGTTTTGCCATTTCCCGGCGCTGATGCTGGAAAGCCGAACTCTGACGCCCAGTTGCGGCTTGATGTTAAGACGCGCCGCTTCTTCGATAATGAATTCCAATTCCAGGGGCTTTTCAATGACCAGATAAAGGTTCAAGCCCATTTTCAGGCCGATCAGCGCCAGACGGATATAAGCGCGGTCTTTGTAGCCGTTGCAAACAACCACGCCTTTATTGGACAGCGCCATAATCGCCAGCAATTCCGGCTTGCTGCCCGCTTCTAGGCCTATGTTGTCGGCCGCCAGAATGCCTTCGACCACCTTGCGTTGCTGGTTGACCTTGATTGGGTAAACCGGCGTGTAGCTGCCCTGGTAATCGTTATTGATGCAGGCTTTTTGGAAAGCGCGGGATAACTGGCTAACGCGGTCTTTTAAAATATCGGTAAAACGCACCAGCACCGGCAAGGATAGTTTTTTGTCGTTTAGCGATTGGGCGATTTCGTATAAATCCAGTTCCACGTCCTTATCGGAACTGGGCTTTACGCTGACATGCCCGTCGGCGTTGATCGAGAAGTAGCCTTGCCCCCAGTTATCTATCGCGTAGGTTTGTGCGGATTGCTGGGTCGTCCAGGTTTTGCTTTGACTTAAATTCAACTTTATTAACTCCGTTGTGCCGTGTATTGCCAAATTCTAATATAATGATCAAATCTTTATGCGTTTATTTTTCCAGGAATCCACACTATGAACCCATCCGAATGGTTTACCGAGCAGCACGCAGACGCCGGCTCGGCCTTTTCGTTAAAAATTAAAAAGAAGTTGCACGAGGAGCAATCCGAGTTTCAACACCATGAAATCTACGAAACCGAAACTTTCGGTAATTTGATGGTGCTTGACGGCTGCACGATGGTATCGACCCGCGATAACTTTTTTTACCACGAAATGATGAGCCATCCGGCGTTGTATTCTCATCCCGATCCGAAAAGGGTTTGGATTATCGGCGGCGGCGACTGCGGCACGTTAAAAGAGGTGTTAAAACACCAGTCGGTAGAACAGGCGATACAAATCGATATTGACGAGCGGGTAACACGTCTTTCGGAAATCTATTTTCCCGAGTTATGCGAATCCAACGACGACCCTAGAGCCGAATTGAAATTCATCGACGGCATCAAATGGGTCAAAGAGGCCGAGCCGAATTCGGTGGATATTATTATCATCGACAGCACCGACCCGGTCGGCCCGGCCTTAGGTTTGTTCAGCATCGATTTTTACCGCAATTGCTTTAACTGCTTGTCGGAACACGGCATGATCGTACAGCAAAGCGAATCGGCCTTGTACCACATGAAGCTGATCGGCGAAATGCGCGACGCGATGAGCGCGACCGGCTTCCAACATTTGCAGACGCTGTTCTTCCCGCAATGTTTGTACCCGTCCGGCTGGTGGAGCGCGACGATTGCAAGCAAAGGCGAGTTGAACAAGTTCAGGGAACTGGATTGCGCAAACAAGCAGTTCGACACGACTTATTACAATGCCGACATACACAAAGCGGCTTTGGCCCAGCCTGAGTTTTTTAAGAAAGCGTTTAATTTATAAGTAGATTTTTCACCACGAAGACACGAAGTTTTTCCTTTGCTTTTCTCCGTGTCCTTCGTGTCTTCGTGGTGATGCTTTTTAGCTTACCCGACCAACCATAATATGAGATTGCCATAATGTTTGATCCTAAATCCCTTGACGATATTGCCAACCGTTTGGCTGGCGCGATTCCTCCCGGCTTGAGCAGCCTGAAAGACGACCTTGAAAAAAGCTTCCATGGCATTTTGCAAGGCGCATTAGGCAAGCTGGACTTGGTGACCCGCGAAGAGTTTGAAGTGCAAAAAATGGTTTTAGCCAAAACCCGCTCAAAACTCGAAGACCTGGAAAAGCGCGTCGCCGAGATGGAACAGCAAGTGCTCAGCAAAGAAGAAATGTAAGCGACCATGTCCTCCTTAGCGGTAATTTACAGTCGCGGCCGCTCCGGTATAGAAGCGCCGCTGGTCACCGTTGAGGTTCACATATCCAACGGCCTGCCGGCGCTAAACATCGTCGGCTTGCCGGAAACGGCGGTTAAGGAAAGCAAGGATCGGGTTCGGGGTGCAATATTAAACTCCAAGTTCGAGTTCCCGATGCAGCGCATCACGGTCAACTTGGCACCCGCCGACTTGCCCAAGGAAGGCGGGCGTTTTGACTTGGCGATAGCGCTAGGGATATTGGCCGCATCGGGCCAGATTCCGATTGCTCATTTGCATCATTACGAATGTGTCGGCGAGCTGTCGTTGGGCGGCGAACTGCGGGCTATCAACGGCGTGTTGCCGATTGCGATACAAGCCCGGAACAATCACCGGAAACTGATACTACCCAAGGAAAACACCGCCGAAGCGGCGCTGGTCAAGGATATTGAAATCATCCCGGCTATGCATTTGCTGGAAGTCTGTTCCCATCTGACCGGGCAGCACCTGATACAGGCCGAGTTTCAGCAGGAAGATCAACCCATCAAGGCAACCGATATAGACTTTGCCGATGTGCATGGCCAATATCACGTCAAAAGAGCTTTCGAGATTGCCGCCGCCGGTGCGCATAACCTGATTATGCTGGGCCCGCCCGGCACCGGCAAATCGATGATTGCATCGCGTCTACCGACCATCCTGCCGCAACTGACCGAACAGCAAGCCCAGGAAACCGCCGCGATTGCATCGATCAGCGATCAGGGGCTGGATGTCGCCAACTGGCTGAAGCCGCCATACCGCGCACCTCACCATACCGCGTCAGCTGCGGCGTTGGTCGGCGGCTGTAAGATCTATTAATATTTGCGAATATCCATAAATAAATGAGAAAATCCATCGTTATTTGCGAATGATCTTAACTACTAATGGCAACTTTTTCCCATTCGAGACTAGCTCGACATCTTGGAATTTGGCGAGTTGATGGAATTGGCCCCATAAATCCTAGTGGTCGACTAGGAAATCGAACTACTGTTTATTTTTCCGGTTTATCGGAAGCAGGACTGAATAGCCCTTATAAAAAAAACTCGCTCAACGGCATGGCATTGGCTCTTCCTGTGCATGTCGCCTCCCTTCGGGAGTTCAAAGTAGGATCAGTTTGGCGTGAAGGAAAGCGTGTTTCAGAACCTGAACCAATCTCCACCGAGTACCATATTGATATCAGCCGAGCACAACTCGTTCCTCTGGGACGTTCGATAAACATCAATGGTCATTGGATATCCACAGTCTTACCCAATCTATATTTTTGCCTAGGGTCAAATCGAGCAAAGCTCTCCCAAACACTTTATGCTATCGTTCCGGTTCTTGCTGATCGAATGACACAGTGGTTAATCGTTCCCGCCTCAGAGCTGTTGCGCTTCTATATTGGCGTATCATCGCCTTTGTTGTCCGACACATTGCAAGGACGACTGAATAACTACATATCATGGGATAAGAGCCATCTGAAAGACGGAGTTGTTACTTTACATATTAAAAAACGACTAACTCGTAAAGAGGCTGCCATGATGGCTCGCGCGGTAGCTTCGAACTCCGCGAAAACAGCTTTGCTTGGCGTCCATCAGCATCTGTCCTCAACTCAGGCAAATAATGCAGTACTAAATGAAGACAAAAAACGACCACTCGTAATCAAAGCCAATTTCCCATTTACTGATTCTACTCAGCTATATGTAGCTGGCAAACGCATGCCCTTAATTTCCCTAGAAGACAAGGAAGAATGGGCTGTCTTTGCTATGAATATCTTAACCTGCTCGCATCCGTTCAACTTTTCCAGATTGATCATCGAAAGCGAAGAACTCTCTGATTATAAGGGTCAAGCAACTGATGGAGGCGGTGGGTCACAACCGCCTCGTTACAGCCCTTTGCTTGATGATGAGAAAGACGAGCTTGAGTTATCAGATGTACCAGCAGATAAGCGTTTACCACGACTTGTAGTCCGCAGCTACACCAACCAGTTTAGCGCATTGGCAGATATAAAGATTGAACATCACCATCTTGTATCTGACCAAACACGTAATCGGCATAGCATAAATACAGACATACCTGTCGACACATGGACTCTTAACGGTGGCAGTTACTCGAAAGATGCTCAAGGTAATCAAGGGCTCAGTGAACAACAGCATCGTGTCGAACAAATTAATAGGGATCTGTCTCTGTTCCTAGAGATGTTGCAATTTCTGCGCACAGAAACAAAAACACTAGGATGGAAAATCATCACGCGTAACAATAAAGGCGGACTGTCTCAAG
>DATBQC010000484.1:0-3734 GCA_036561065.1 Methylobacter sp.
CATAGAGAACCGTCATTTCAAATCCAGCATTTTCCTACCAAATCCGGCGCAGTCAGCGGGCCACGCAGACGCGAATCGTCGTAACGCCCGGCAAAGTCGAAGTGGTTGCGCCGCTCAAAGTCGCCGACCGTCAAATTCACCAATTCGTTCAGTCCAAGCAGCAGTGGATAGTCCAGGCCCTGGATAAAATTGCCGCCAAAAGCCGGCAACATAAAACTTTGGCTCCCTCTGTTTATGGTCATGGCGCTGAAATCCCTTATCAGGGCGCATCGTATAAATTAGCGGTACGGCCGACAAAATTAAAAAGGATAAAAATAGAATTCAGCCAGGAATTTATTGAGTTTATCGCTCATGTCCCCGAAGTCTTGCTGACTAAAGACCACAGTGGCGAGATAAAAGAAGCCTTAATCCGCTGGATGAAAAAGGAATCGAAAATTCAGGTAGAGCAGATGGTCAAACAGCATGCAGAAAGAAAGCAGCTATTTCCCCAGACCATTAAAATCAAAACCCAAAAAAGCCGATGGGGCAGCTGCGGCATTCATAACGACATCAACATCAACTGGCTGTTAATCATAGCCCCGCCCGAAGTCATGGAATACGTGGTAGTGCATGAGCTTTGCCATATCAAGGTCAGGAACCACTCGGCGCATTTTTGGGCTTTGGTCGCCGAGCATTTGCCGGATTATCAAAATCGAAGGCATTGGCTGAAAAAGTACGGCGGCAGTTTGATGATGGGGTTGTAGTTACCATTAGGGACGGTTATTTCTTGTCCTGATAAGCAATTAAACCACTATTTTTTGAGCGGGTTGATCCGTGGATTCTATGGCGACCGACAACGGCCAGCTCAAGTTTGCCCAGGGTCGCGCCAAAACTGTATGCCGTACATTTTGGGTAACGTAGTAACTACGCATCGACTATAGTTATGTTCAGTTCGCAAATTTCGTTAAAAATTAGGTAAGCGCGTGAAAATTCAAGCCCGATTATTGCTGTTAATGCTATCCAAGACCACGTTTACGATGGTCATTGCCTTGCTTGTCACCTCGTATTTGACACGGGACGCTATCGAAACAGCGGCGAAGGAAAAATTGGCGGCAGTATCAGAAGCCCGATACAGTGCGTTGAGTCGTTGGGCAGATACGCTACAGGCACAAATGGGCATTTTCGCGACCGAACCGACTACAGTTAGCCTGTTAGGCGAATTGAACACGGAATTTCATAATTTGGGCAGCACTGCCCAAGTGCTGCTACAACAAAATTATTTGGCAACAGGACGCGATTATCAGAGTGCGCAAAAGCCGGCTTTACTGGCGAATTACGATAAGTTACAACGCAGTGCTATGCAGTTTTTTACCCGCCGCTATGATGCCTACGGTTGGAACGATATGTTGCTAGTTGATACACAGGGTAATGTGGTGTTCAGTCTGAAAAAAGCCAACGATTTTGCTACTAATTTACGCACTGGCCCCTGGCAGGAATCGGGTTTGGCGCATGCTGTTACACCGTTGCTGCATGATCCCATTCCTGGGCAACTCGGTTTTGCCGATTATTCACAATACGCGCCCAACAATATGCAGGCAGCCAGTTTTATTGCGATGCCTGTATTCGATCCGGAAAAACAGCAGTTTTTGGGTGTTCTGGCGATCCAATTACCCATTGCCAAGATGACCGAGTTGATGATAGACAAAACGGGTATGGGCGAAACGGGCGAGGTTATTGTGGTGGGTAAGGACAGCTGGATGCTAACCGATTCTCGTTTTAGCAAGGAAAGCACCATATTGAAAAGACAGATTAAAGCCAAGCCCGCAGAAACTGTATTGGCGGGCAAAACCGTTACCCTGATCACGCCGGACTATCGAGGCATTGAAGTTATAGCGAGGGTTAAGCCGTTTACTCCCTTTGCCAACGCGCTAGGCGATAAGGTGCTTTGGGGGATTATCGCTAAAATCGAACACTCTGAGGTATTACGCGAATACTATAATATCCAACGCGTATTATTGTTTATCACGGCAGGTTTAATTTTGCTCGCCGTAAGTCTGGGCGTATGGGGCGGACGCACTATAACGCGTCCTTTGATTCGCATTACTGATGCGCTGACGCGATTGGCGAAAGGCGAACAAATCAGCGTACCCGAATTAAACCGTACCGACGAAATTGGCGAGATTGCCAAGGCGGCAGAGACCTTTCATACCATTGTTCAACAAGTGGAACAGGAACATTGGCTCAGTGAAAATGTCACGACATTGACCGGTGCGGTGTCGGTGGAAAGTTCAGTCAACAAGGCGGCAGAACGGATTTTGCATTTATTGTGCGATTTGTTGGCTGCTCCCGTTGGCGCGGTTTATATACTGGACGAAGGGCGTTACCAACGCATCAGCACCCATGGTTTGGCGCGCAGTAATCAAGCCGAGACCAGTTTTGAATTGGGCGTAGGTTTATTGGGGCAGTGTGCGAAAAGTAATCAAACTTTGGTCATATCGCCGGTACCCGATGGCTTAACGATTATCAGCACCGGTTTGGCAGAATTCGCCCCACATGAATTAATTATTTATCCCATTGTTCATAAAAATGAAGTGTTGGCCGTGTTGGAACTGGCAGCGACCAGTTCATTGCAAGCAAAACAACACGCATTTCTCAAAGCCGCTTCCGCTGCTTTGGGCTTGCATTTTGCCAATTTGCAAGCGGCCGAACATAATTCCCTGTTGTTGGCAGAAACCAGTAAACAAGCCGCCGAGTTACTCGCCAGTTCGGGGTATGCCCGTAGTTTAATTGAATCCAGTCTCGATCCTTTAGTCACTATCGGTGTCGATGGCAAAATTATGGATGTGAACGCGGCGACCGAAAAAGTCACCGGCGTCGCGCGCGACCAAC
Organism: Methylobacter sp.; assembly: GCA_036561065.1. GTDB lineage: Bacteria > Pseudomonadota > Gammaproteobacteria > Methylococcales > Methylomonadaceae > Methylobacter_A. The sequence continues at coordinate 2,869 of DATBQC010000484.1, forward strand.
TGATCGGCAGTGATTTTTGCGATTACTTCACCGAACCGGATGAAGCGCGTGCCGGATATAAGCAGGTGTTCTCAAAGGGCTTTGTCACCGATTATCCACTGGCCATTCGACACACTACCGGCAAAATTACCGATGTGCTGTATAACGCCAGTGTTTACCGCGATAGCCAAGGCGAGGTGGCTGGGATTTTTGCCGCTGCCCGCGACGTCACCGAGTTGCGCGCCAGCTCCAGTTATGCGCGCAGTTTAATTGAAGCCAGCCTCGATCCTTTAGTGACTATCGGTGTGGGCGGCAAAATTATGGATGTGAACGAGGCAACGGAAAAAGTGACCGGCGTAGAGCGCGACCAACTGATTGGTAGCGATTTTTGCGATTATTTCACCGAGCCGGATGAAGCACGCAGCGGCTATCAACAAGTGTTCTTCAAAGGCTTTGTCACTGATTATCCACTGGCCATTCGACACACGACGGGCAGAATTACCGATGTGCTGTATAACGCCAGTGTTTACCGCGATAGCCAAGGCGAGGTGGCGGGGATTTTTGCCGCCGCTCGTGACATCACAGACAAAAAGAAAGCCGATCAAATAATGCTGGAACAGCAAGAGTCTCTGCAGCGTAGTAACGCGGAAATGCAGACAATAACCGAAGAGTTACGCAGTCAATCGGAGGAAATGAAATCGCAGAATGAAGAGCTGAGATCCAGTCAAGAGGAATTACGCGCTCAACAAGAAGAAACCGTGCTGAAAAATCAATTGCTGGAGAAGCAAAGCAAGCAACTGCAAGATGTTATTACCGAAGTTAAGGCTAAAGCCGAAGAACTGCAACAAGCTAATCAATATAAATCAGAATTTTTGGCCAATATGTCG
>DATBQC010000485.1:0-3884 GCA_036561065.1 Methylobacter sp.
AACATGTTCTCATGATATGGGCTATCAAATGTCCCAACTAAAGCAGCTATGTCCAATACCTCGCGGTCAGATAGAACCGGCAAGGTTCGTTGCATTCCGGCCCCAACCACGTCAGGGTTATTGAAGCGCATTTCGCGGGGAACATCCTTCATCGTTTCGCAGCGATGATGATACAGCGCCGCAAAGAATGCGTATGCATTTAGACTGCGAAACTTGTTGAATATGGATGCCAACGCTTTGTCCTGAAGAAATCTGAAACCGGAAAAAATAGATTGTCTTACAAAAATGGTTCTCCTATCCGCATGGTCATTTAATACAATTTTTTTTGCAATAGAAATCGCGAAGATATCTGCAGCGCGCTCCTCATCAACAGGATTACGCCAAACAGATTCTGACTGACGTAGATGATAAAGCTCGTGTGCAACCGGAAACACAAATGGAATGGCAAAAACATCTTGCGGAAACAAAGCATTAGCTAGCGTAGCAAGAAGCGGCATGTACCCGTTGTTTACCACATCTGGGTGAGCGAAATTGGCTAAAGGGCATCTCTAAAAATTAGTTAAATTCCCTGCCAATCAGAGTCATCCAAGTTAGCTTGCGAAACGTTTATTCGATGGTACAGAAAATCGAGAGCCAATCCAATGACCAATACGAAATATCCAGGATTTTTTGATATTACCGAGCGCGCTGACAAGCTTACGCGGATGGGCGACCCGCTGGTCGGATTGAACGAACGTATCAATTGGGAAGCCTTCCGTGTCGACTTGAACCGCGTGCATGAAAAGGAACGCAAGAGCAATGCCGGCGCCAAGCCGATCGACGTTGTGTTGATGTTCAAGGTACTGGTGCTGCAACAACTGCACAATTTGTCGGACGATCGCATTGAATACCAGATACGTGACCGGCTCTCGTTCATGCGATTTCTGGGATTGCAGCTTGAAGACCGGGTGCCGGATGCCAAGACCGTCTGGTTGTTCCGCGAGCGGATCAAGCATGCCGGCCTGATCGATGTCCTGTTCACCCGCTTTCACGAGCAACTGGCCGCACAAGGCTATGTCGCTTGTGCCGGTCAAATGATCGACGCCACCTTTGTCGAAGTACCGCGCCAACGCAACAGCCGCGAAGAGAATGAACAAATCAAGGCAGGCGAAACGCCGGCCGATTGGCAACAGCCGAAAGCCAAAGCCAAGCTGCGGCAAAAGGATGTTCAAGCGCGCTGGACCAAGAAGAACAACGAAAGCCACTACGGCTACAAAAATCATGTGAATGTGGATCAAGCCAACAAGCTCATCCAAGGCTTTGAAGTCACGGATGCGGCGGTGCACGATAGTCAGATGTTCGATTTTGTGCTCGACCAGACGGCACAAGAAGACGGCAACAAGCGCACCGTCTATGCCGACAGCGCCTACCGGTCGCAAGAAAGGGAAGCACAATTGGCTGAAGCCGGTATCCCCAGCCAGATTTGCGAAAAAGGCGCGCGCAACTGCCCGCTGACCGAAGCGCAAAAGGCCAGCAACACGGTCAAGTCCAAAGTACGCGCGCGGGTCGAGCATGTATTTGGCGCGCAGGCCCAGATGGGCGGACACATCGTACGCACGATCGGCTTTCTGCGCGCGCGTATCAAGATCGGCATGATGAATCTGGTCTACAACATGGTACGGCTGACGCAGTTACACAAGCGCGACAGGAGAGATGCGCCTGCTGCGGCATAAAGCAGCAGAAAACCGGATACAAATGGCAGAATTGCCGGAAAAACAAGCTGCAAAATCGTGCTCATAGTCACGACTTAGCGAAAATGGCGATGAATTTCTAAAAGATGAATTCCGACGGGCGAAAAAACTAATTTTTAGAGGCGGCCTTAATATAATCCTGAACGATTGTCGCCTCATGGTTGAATCCAAGACCAATACGTGGCTGAGTGATCCACAGAGCACACGGACTGGCGCCGCGCATATAATCTTTGGAGATGGGAAGTTCGAAGCCGCTTTCTTCTGAGGTTGGAATCCGCTTTGCGGATAACCCTAAACTTTCACATTGGCTTAAACTGGCAAAATAGCATGGCGACTCAAACAGGACAGTTTTTATATTTTTTGATTTGAGCAGATCCAATATAAGTACAGAGGCTGCGGTCGCAGATTGACAAATTGTGACTTCACCCAGCGAATAGGTGCAATCGTCCCACTGTCCAAGCAATCCAACGACTTGCTCCTTAGCGGTGCCAAGATTCGTGGAATAATCTCCATAGTACGACCACCGCTGTCCGGTTAAACCGGTCGAAATTTTGGTAAAAGCCAATGCTGGCGCGGCTTAGCGGCCGATTTTTTTTGGTGCCGATTTGAACATGAATCCTTCATTTTTGTGTACTTTTCCGGGGTTGATACTCCGGAAGGTTCGCCATGAATGTGGGAAAGACGCTTTTTGCGCAGATCATGGAGTTCATTCCGTGGACGAGTTTTGGCCGTATCGTAGATCGATATTCCGGCGATGCCGGGGTACGAACTATGAATTGCGCCGAGCAATTTCGTGTCATGGCGTTTGCCCAACTGACATGGCGCGAAAGCTTGCGCGACATCGAAGTGACGTTGGGCGCAAATGCCGGCAAGCTTTATGCGATGGGCTTGCGTCACCGTGTTCATCGTTCCACCTTGGCCGACGCGAACGACTCGCGCGATTGGCGAATTTGGTCGGACCTTGCAGTCTTGCTTATTCGCCGCGCACGCAAACTCTACGTCGACGAGGATCTCGGATTGGATTTGACCAATACGGTCTATGCGTTGGACTCGACAACAATCGACCTTTGTCTGAGTTTGTTCGATTGGGCGCCGTTCCGCTCGACCAAGGCGGCGGTGAAGATGCACACGCTGCTGGACTTGCGTGGCGCGATTCCTGCATTCATTCACGTCAGCGATGGCAAGATGGGCGACGTCAACGTGCTCGACATGCTGGTGTTCGAGGCCGGCGCCTTTTACGTCATGGATCGCGGCTATCTGGATTTCGCTCGCCTGCACAAAATGCATCAAGCTGGCGCCTTCTTTGTCACGCGTGCCAAACGCGGCATGAATGCCAGGCGCGTGTACTCTACCAAAACCGACAGAAGCAGTGGCGTGATCTGCGATCAAGTGATCGCGCTCAACGGATTCTATGTATCCAAGTCCTACCCAGAGCACCTGCGACGCATTCGCTTCAAAGACCCGGAGTCGGGCAAAACCCTGGTCTTTCTGACCAACAATACGAGCTTGCCGTCGTTGACAATTGCGGCCTTGTACAAGAGCCGTTGGCAAGTCGAACTGTTCTTCAAATGGATCAAGCAGCATCTGCGGATCAAGAAATTTCTCGGTACGAGCGAGAACGCGGTCAAGACGCAAATCTGGTGCGCCGTGTCCACCTATGTAATCATCGCCATAGTCAAGAGGGAACTTCAACTCGATGCCTCGCTGTACACTTTATTACAGATTTTGTCAGTCTCAGTTTTTGAGAAAACCCATATTTCATGCGCCTTTCAGACCGATGCAAACAGAATAGATGATTCTTTAGGCGCTAACCAATTGATTTTGTTCGATTTTTAACCGGACACCAATGAAAAATTTCGTCAGTAAAATTGCAAAGAAAAGTAGGCAATAACATCAAAGAATCGCCCGCTCCATCAGCAGAAATGTCACCGTTCGCTATTTCAATTGGTCTAACAAAGGACCATAGGGCATACGAATTGAAGTTAATGACGATGCTTCCGGGTGATCATTTTCTCAAGTTCATGCTTCAATTACGTCTCGATGTAACAACGCGCGCGATCGCTAGTGTCCTGAGTCATTAATTCGTGTACAAAATCGACCGACCGATTCGATGATCTGATCGGCGGTCTTATGCCATACGAAAGGCGTCGGGTC
>DATBQC010000486.1:0-3827 GCA_036561065.1 Methylobacter sp.
AGTCAGGTATGCGGCCGGTATGCGTTCGTTGATGCGCCTGTCGATCATGTCGATCACAGCTTGGCGTTCAGTCAACGTTAAAACGCTTTGCAGATAGGCATCAGCTAGGTTGTAAGGCTGGCGAACGGTATGCAAAACCAGCGCAGCCGCTTCATCCAGCGCAGTTTCAGTACCATGACCGAAACACAGTTCGGCATCGGCAAATCTGCTGGCAGCCCAGCGGATATAATCGCGAATAGTTGATAAAGTGGTTAAAACTTCAGATGGGGTTGTTTTCATTGCAGGGCAAAGTAAGATAGTGTCAATCCGGTTCGACGTAGGCGTAGATTTTAAACTAAACTTTGCCAGCTTGTTTGAATATTAAATAAACACAACATGAGCCAAACCAACAACAACCTCAGCAATACCGCCTCAAGTTTGGCTAAAAACAAACTTTTAACAGACTGCTATCGGCATATGCAATCCGAAGATTTGGTGTTGCCGACTATTCCTGATGTCGCTTTCAAAATTCGCCGCGCCATTAATGATGATTACGCCAGCGTTTCATCAATAGCGCGCATAGTCCAGATTGACCCGTCAATTACTGCCAGGCTGATACAAATCTCCAACAGCCCTTTGTATATGGGCCGAAAAAAAATTGAAAGCTGCCCCGAAGCGCTGACACGGCTGGGCTTAAAAACATCTCAAGACATCATCACCGCCTTTGCAATGCAATCGGTATTTAACGCCAAGTCTCCCGTTATTCGTCAGAAAATGGCCGAGCTATGGGCGCATAGCAGTTATATCGCTTCCATCAGCGCCGTCTTCGCCCATAAAATTCCTGGTTTTGATCCTGACAGAGCAATGCTGGCCGGACTGATTCATGATATAGGTATCGTACCCATTTTGACGTATGCCGATAATCACCCCGATGTTATTGCTAATCCTAAAGACCTTGTAGAAACGGTAAAGGAACTGCGCGCAAACATCGGCGTGCAAATTATTCGCCACTGGGACTTTCCCGAAGATTTTGAAGACGTGGTTATTAATTCCGAAAATTGGTTTCGAAATGACAATAACCCATCCAGTTATGCAGACATCGTGATGATCTCACAGTTGCACAGTTTTATCGGCAAAGTTGATATAAAAAAAATACCTAAAATAGATACCCTACCCGCCTATAAAAAACTGGCCGGACATCTGGATGCTAACGACAGCATCAATATACTGGATACTGCCAAAGATGAAATCGAGAATATCCGAAAAATGCTGGCTTAAAGTATTGCGATGGATATTAACTCGCTAGTCAATGCCCAAACCCTTGCTATTAACAGGCTGGCGGAAAACGCTTTAAACCTGAAAGTCGGGCAACAGCTTGACGTAAAAGTGGTCGGCGCGGATATACAGGCGGCAAAAAATGCGATTACCTTATCGCTGGGCAACAAGGACGTCACCGTACAAAGCAGCCAGCCGGTGACGCTAAGCCCTGGGCAGGACTTAAAAATCCAGGTTACCCAAATCGCCCCGTCCGTAGAATTTAAAATTCTCAATTCGCTGCCCGAACTACAAACCCAAGCAGCTCAACTCCAAGATCCTAAAAACCAATCGGCTGAATTGCGTTTAAAGTTAATGCCGACAATCAGTGAAAAACAGGACGGCACAGTTTCCCCGGCACTGCTGAAACAGCCATTAGACGCAAAAATCATCAGCATCGTCGGCACCAAAATCCAGTTGCAGATTTCCAACCCATCGACAGCAGAGCCCGGCAGCAAACAAGCTGCCCCGATCACTATTAACCGGACTCAACTGAGCAATGCTCCGTCGAATTTGAAGGTCGGGCAAAATCTGAATCTTGAAATCGTCAAAGCCGGAACCGCCCCGGAATTTAAGATCATTCCTGCTGCGGCTAACATTCCGGAAGCTAAGGTAGTCGAGTTTGTAAAACAGTTTCTGCCGCGGCATGAAGCGGCCCCTATCTTTTTAAATCAGTTAATAAAAGATTTGCCGAAACTGATGGGAAATGAAAGCGTTCCCCAGCCCATAAAGGATATTGCCGCAAAAATAATCCAGAATCTGCCGCCCAAAGAGCAGTTGATTACTAGCCAGGGCCTTAAGCAGGCAATTGTTAATTCAGGACTGTTTCTTGAAGCCAAGTTACCGCCTGCAATGGCTCAAATCCAATTAATTAACGGACTGCCTCAGCTTATTAAAAATGAAAGCGTGCCCCAATCTTTGCAACGCATTGCCGCTGAAATATTACAGAACCTGACGCAAAAAGAACCATTGCTTAACAGCCCAAGTCTTCAACAACCGGTAGCTGATTCAAAGCCTATACCCGAAGCCGAATTAGCATCTTTAAAGCTAAATCTGACAGACACGCCCAAAATAGACGCTGTAGGTATTGAGGATTTTAAAGCCAATTTACTGAAATTTATTCATGTCTTAAAGCAGGAACTTGCCCCTCAAGGCGAACAGCAGTTAAACCAAACCGATCTCGACCTGCTCAAGAACCTGCAAAATAAAACCGAAAACACCGTCGCCAAACTGGTGCTGGATCAATTGATGTCCCTGCCTAAGGATGACAATCCAAAGCAACAATGGGTCATCGACATTCCCTTTATCGACCGGCAACAGGCCGAATCGGTCAAGATTGAAATACAGCGGGACAAGGAAAACAAGCAACAATCCGGCAACAATGACTGGTCTGTTAATATCACCATCACCCCGCCGGAACTGGGCACGATCCATTGCATGGTGTCCTACCGGCATGATCTGATCAATACCTTTTTCAAGAGCCAGAACACGCAAACGACTGAGCTCATTAAACACAACCTGGATTACCTGAAAAACCAACTTGAAGCATCAGGTTTAACACCGGGACACATGGATGCCCACGATGGATCTCAAAAAAACCAAGCTCCCCATCAACTAGCCGGAAAAAAGCTATTTGATGATAAAGCGTAAGCATTTTTTATCAGTGAGAAGCTCTATAGCGTTTGCGATAAATCTGAACACTCCAGAATACAATCACACCCAGCACCGCACCGCAAACATTGGCGGCCGCATCAAAAAATGAAAACTGCCGACTTACAGTAAACCAGTACTGGCAGTATTCAAACAAAACTCCGATCAGACTTGCGACAGGGATTACGAAGCTTGCGACTACCCAGGGGCTGCCCTGCTGCCGGAATGCTAGCATCATTAGAACCGACAGCAAGCTGTAGGCGGCTGCATGATCGAGTAAATCCCAGGAAATAAAGCCAATAGCTTGGGTAGAATCTGGACGCAACCAGGGGTTCAGGCTTAAAAAGCCTAAAATAATTAAAAAACACAACCACAACCATTTAAATAGCATGCTTGACCTTCCATTAAAGAACTTGAACAACTCTCAAAACGCCCTGTTTAAATTCATAAGATTCAAAGCAAGCTTTGATCGCCTCAAAGTAGGCTTGGTGATTTAAAATCCAAAGCTCGTTTGTCATGCTTGGTTTTGGAGACTGAGATCCCCCCCAGCATGACTCCGGAGTTCACTGTGGCTACAAACAGTCCTGGATTGTGACTTTTACTCCCCCCAGCCCTCTCCCGAAGGGAGAGGGGGGAAAAGCCGCACCTAGTCCGCATATTGAGTATAGTTTGGGCGATCTACAATTCCCGCGTCGCGCTGAACTTAATATCCGGCCAGCGCTCTTCGGTCAGTTGTAGGTTAACCCGACTGTTGGCGACATAAACCAGGTAACCGCCACCGTCTTCGGCCAAGTTATCAAAAGCCTTGTTCTTGAACTCTTCCAGCTTGGCCGGCTTGTCGGAGCTTACCCAACGCACGGCTGAAATGGGTATGGCGTCATAAA
>DATBQC010000487.1:0-2245 GCA_036561065.1 Methylobacter sp.
TTGCAAACAATTAAAAACATAATTAACAAAAACAAGATAGTGATTGGGATGGAGATATCTCATATGAACGAATTCGCAGTAAGTTGCGTCTCAGTCATCAGCTGATAACCATAAAAGCTATGAGTGAAAATTACAAAAACAATGCCCTAAACTTGAAGCAAAAAATGCTTCATACCCATATTTTTATGGTCTGACCGGCGATGCTGATAGCCCATCATTTATTAGACTACAAAAAGTATGTGCTTCTTGCGCTGTGTGCATTTTTAGCACTATCCCAAAATATATTCGCTGGTTCCGTTCAGACAAATCGCGAAGGTCAGCGTGATAATCCTAGCGCTAGTCGTGAGAATCAATCGGGAATTACAGATGATGCCGATGCCCCATCTGCTGATGGCGATGAAGCATCAGATGCACAAACTCTGGATGACAATGTCAGCGCTGAAGAACGCATGCGTTTACGCCGGGATCTTGATGAGTATGCGCGATCGACCGATCCTGACCATGTACAAATCCAGGAGCAACGCCGACTTATGCGCCAGCGTATTCAGGAGCGATTCCTGAGTTCAGACAAAGATAATGATGGCTCAATTTCACGCGAGGAAGCAGCCGAAACCTTGCCACAGATTGCTCGCCATTTTAGCCAGGTTGATCTTAATAATGATGGCGTGATTACGCTGAATGAGTTGGAAGCCGCTCAAGCCCGAGCCATCGAGCGCCAGCGTGCGGCAACGGCAAAAAATGAGGTGCAGGATCCGGACCCTGTACCCAAGAACAAAAAAAATAAAGACGCAACGACCAGCCGTAAGCGCTCTCTATAGTTTCGCCCCCGTTTTAATCAAATCTCCCTTCTTTTTTGTGCCGTGACGGATTCTGATCTGTTGCGTTACGGCGACGCTTTGCGCCATGCTTAACCTTGCACGAATAATAAAAAACTCACTAATTTGTTGATTGGTAATAATTTTTCATGGTTGGCACCGATTTTGCCATATCAGTAAGGCAAATGATGTGCGTTCACAAATCAATCAAGGAGAAATTATGGCTATGACCAGACAATCATTATTAGCATTATTGCTAGTCGTCAGTTTGACAGGCTGTGCTGGTATGTCTACACGTCAGAAAAATGCAGCCGCAGGTGCTGCCATTGGCGGTGTAGCGGGTGCTGTGCTAACCGGCGGTAGCGCATGGGGCACGGTAGGCGGCGCTGCTATCGGTGGCGTAATCGGTCACGGCGTCGACGACTTCGGCGGTCACGATAGCAAGAAGAAATAGCCATCGTCATCTTTTGGCGACAATTTAATCAGTTGAATGAAAGCTGGTTTTGATAAGATGCGGGATATCTGTCGGGATTAAGAGACAGGTTCACTGTAAGTCTTAAGCCCAGCTATCACGCTAGCTAACAATCCCCGTATAGATCAGAACTCAGGCGGGTTCGCGAATCAGGCATTTTATCGGTCCGCGAATCCGCTTTAACTTTCAAATCCTTAGGCGAATATCATCATTGGGTTTTATGGGTTACGCCAGCCTTTGCGCAAACCCACAAAACCTGTCATCAATGGCCCTTGGCTAGGGGTCGCGCGCTTCCGCCATCCATGCCATGATATGCCAATGAGTATTGAAGTAGAAATAGTAGGAGGCGTCAGTGAGCTTGACGCCATGGAGTGGGATGCACTCACCGATGGCTCGCCTATCCTGAGCCATGCCTTTCTCAGCGCGCTAGAAGATACGGGTTGCCTGGGGGCAGGGACTGGCTGGCAGCCTTATCCCATTACCGTCAGGAATCATGGCAAGCTGGTAGGGGCTACAGCCCTATACCTCAAGACACATTCTTATGGCGAATACGTATTTGATTGGGCTTGGGCTGATGCCTATGAGCGTAATGGCATGGCCTATTATCCAAAATTACTGGCGGCGATTCCATTTACCCCGATTACCGGGCCGCGCTTGCTAAGTGCAGATACTGGAATTCAAGCCCTGATGGCACAAGTATTGATTGAGCAAATGGAGCGGCATTCGCTATCTTCCTCGCATATCCTGTTTCCCGATGAAGCCACGGCCAACATACTGAGACAAGCTGGATGGCTTGAACGCAAGGGAGTGCAATTCCGTTGGCAGAATGAGGGCTTTAAAGATTTCGAGGATTTCTTGAGCCGCCTATCGCACGACAAGCGTAAGAAAATCAAGCAAGAGCGCAAGAAGATTACGGCTGCAGGGGTGACATGTAGAAAGCTCACTGCTGAAAATATCA
>DATBQC010000488.1:0-6014 GCA_036561065.1 Methylobacter sp.
CCACTTTAAAAGTATCACGGATATTCTGATCTATTCCTGATTCTCCCCCCATTGAATAAATTGGTATGAAAAAATTGTGGTCGCAGCCTGTTTTTCCGGGAAAAAGAGTATATTAGTTTTTTATGGACAGTCACTGCTGACTCGGATTTATGACCTGCATTAAATTCCCTGAACTCGAACAACTTGAACGCATTATTGAACAACTAGGCGACCGGGCTCAAACCGAGGTAATCGAACGGATCCAATACCAAAATCATGAGTTCCCTATTCATTGCATTACGCTGGGCTCAACTCAACCCGATGTACCGGTATTAGCCTTTTTTGGCGGTGTTCACGGACTGGAAAAAATCGGTTCGGAAGTGATTCTGTCTTATCTGCAAACCATCTGCCAGTTGCTGGACTGGGATCAGGAATTCCAGGCTAGGCTTCAGAAATCCCGGCTGGTATTTGTCCCTCTTGTTAACCCGGTCGGCGTTTATCTGGGTACGCGCTGCAATGGCAACGGCGTCGATTTGATGCGCAACTCGCCGGTGGAAGGCGTGGGCGCAACCCGCTTATACAGCGGTCACCGCATCACACCCCGCCTGCCCTGGTATCGCGGCGATGAATCCAAAATGGAAAAGGAAGCGCAAGCCTTGTGCCGCGTTGTCGATCGACACTTGTTTAACTCGTCGTTGTCCATTGCCGTGGATTTGCACTCCGGATTCGGCATTCAGGATCGGTTATGGTTTCCCTACGCCTCGCGCAAAACCCCTTTTGCCTTTATCGCCGAAACCTTGGCCTTAAAAGAACTGTTCGACCGTTGCTATCAACATCATATTTACAAGATTGAGCCGACCTGCCTGGAATATGTCATTAACGGCGACTTGTGGGATTATCTGTTCGATGATTTTGTGAAGCGCTTTGAGGCCGAACGTTTATTCCTGCCGCTGACGCTGGAAATGGGGTCGTGGCTTTGGCTGCGGAAAAGCCCCATGCATCTGTTCTCGCGGCACGGCTTGTTCCACCCGCTACTGCCGCACCGCCAGCAACGAATTTTCCGACGGCATTTCATGCTGTTCGATTTTTTGCATCGGAGTCTTTTGTATCCCGAGCAATGGACGCAGCTGAAGCCTCGACAAAAAGCAGCCTATGAAAAAAAGGCATTAGGTCTCTGGTATGAATAAAGAACTCGGACAAAACTGGATCCTGCTCAGAGGACTGGCACGCGAGTCGGCGCACTGGGGCGCTTTCGTTCCGCTGTTGCAATCGACATTTCCAGACGCTCAAATCACCCTGATGGACTTACCCGGCACCGGTTGTCTTTATCAGGAAACCAGTCCCAACACGATCAAAGCGATAACAGACGAAGTCCGCCGTCATGCCCTTGATAAAGGCTGCATGCAACAACCGGTAACGATATTGGCGCTTTCGCTGGGGGCGATGGTCGCCTGGGAATGGATGCGCAGCTATCCTGAGGATATTTGCGGCGCAGCCCTGATGAACACCAGCTTTGCCGACTTGAGTCCCTTTTATCATCGGCTGCGTTGGCAAAGTTATGGGAAATTTATCGCATTGGCGATGACGCCTGACCTCTACAGCCGGGAATCGAGGATTTTGCAGTTGACAAGCAACCGACGAAATCGTGATAAACAAATAATCCAAGCTTGGCAAAAAATACAAATCGAACGCCCCGTCAGCCTTAAAAACAGCTTCCGCCAAATCATAGCGGCGGCAAGTTACCGGCCCGGCGACATAAAGCCAAAAACACCGGTTTTATTATTAAATGGACAAGGCGATCGCTTGGTGTCCCCTGCCTGCTCAGAGGCGATACACAAAAAATGGAATCTGGAGTTTCATCGCCGCATCGGTGCGGGTCACGACCTGACTCTGGATGATGGCGCCTGGGTGGTGTTGCAGTTGAAAGCTTGGCTGGCTACTAAAAATAACATCCAATAACTGAGCGGATTAGAAAAACCCTCATTGGTGGCAAAACTTGACGTAGGGCGTGGGATGAAATTTACTTCGACTGCAATACCTTGCGTTCACAAAAGAAACGATTACTCATGAATATAAATCTTAACTCCGACCTCAATCCTATTAAACAATTCCAGCACATCGGCATTTTTCATCCGAATACAGCCGTGCGATCCAGGGCTACCGTCCATCAATTGATCGGGGCAACCGTGGATATAAATATACCGCCAAGTGCTATCGACGTTGCCGTAACGATTCTTGCCCGGCTCCAACCCGCCCAGCCATAAGATTCGGGTTAATATCCAGTCGCGTTGAGGATATTGCCAGCCCAAATCGGCACTGTAAATTTCACCGGTAGGCCGTCTGCCGACAAAAACCGAATTCAACGGCTGCCCCGCACCAATCTTGGCCCTGATTTTATGCCAGCCGGTAGGCGTACATTCACTGCCCATCAATTCTCCCGCGCCATTTTTGGCGGTGGAAACGGGATAACACTGCACCGGATTTCCATCTGCATAAACCGTCAGTTGCTGACTGACGATACAAATATCCAGATAATTGTCCGCATGATTATTTTTCATTTAGCACCCAAACGCCATCCCAATCTGAATTGACCAAATCCTTCTCGGCAACACAGCGTTGCAAATACACGTTAGCGACAGGATCATCCGGCAACGTTATAAAAACAGCAGCTGCTTTGGCCAACTGACCCTGCTTATAAAAAACCTGCCCTTGATTAAATACCTTTATGACAGGCGACAGGGCTTCGCCTTTAAAACCAAGCAGTTCATAAACGGTTACCGGCGTTTTGCGCCCGACCACACGAATAGTCCCCGTTTCACGCCAAAGAAAAACATCATCGGTCTGCTGTTTGGTCGCCTCAGAAATCATCGTATAAGTACCAAAAAACTTATTTGCGCCTTCCAATCTCGCGGCCAAGTTGGCCGCATCGCCGAGCATCGTATAATTAAAACGAGTCTTTGAACCGAAATTACCCACCACCACCTTGCCGCTATGAATGCCGATGCGGTTATAAATCCACGCACCGGTTTGCTGGAAAAACTCTTCACGCCGTTCCGCCAATCTGCGCTGACATTTTAAAACACTCCGACACATCCGCACCGCATGGTCTTCCTGGGTTAACGGCGCATTGGTGAAGGCGATAATCGCATCGCCTTCGTACTTGTCCAGGGTGCCGCCTTCGTCCGTAATGATGTCGGTCATGTCGGTTAAATAGCTGTTCAAAAACTGCACCAACTGTTCTGGCGTCAGTTTTTCGGAGATCGTGGTAAAGCCCTGTATATCCGAAAAAAAGATGGTTAATTCGCGCGTTTCGCCGCCCAGTCTTAATAACGATGGATTTTTCTTAAGTATCTCGATGTATTCATTGCTCAAGTAACGTTGAAACATGGTTTGTATGGCGCGCTTTTTCCGGCCTTCGGTTACATATTTTAAAATAACCGAATTGACCAGCGCGAAAATAACCGCCGTTTCCACAAACAGTACTGGCCAATCGTAGCTCAGAGAATACAGCGCAAAACCGATCAACAACGACAGCGGCGTAAATAATACAAACGCCAGCCCCAATCCCAGCATACGTTTGCTGTGAATCAGCAGGTAACTTGCCGAACTGGCGAGAACCAAGGCAATGCAAAAGGCTAACCATGCCGGAAATGGTTTAACCGCATCGCCCGCCAACAGGTTATCCAACACGGTTGCATGAACCTCCACCCCCGGATAATCGCCGCTGACCGGCGTTGCACGCAAATCTTTCAACCCCGGCGCACTGAAACCGACAAACACATATTTATCTTTAAACAACGCAGGATCGATTGCACTTTTTTCGCCCGCCCGCAAATGTAGTTCAGACTGGATAATCGCCGCTGCACTAAAAGCCTGATGCGTACCTGAATCGCCGCGGAACTTTAAAATGATTTGTCCCTGGTCGTCGGTCGGGATGCTTTTACCCTGAAAATGCAACGAGCCGTCAAAACTCAGTGTCCGATCCTGCTTGTCTAATAACAAGGCAGCCAAGCCCATCGAAGGTATTATTTGCTGATCGAAAACACGGAATAACGAAGATCGCCTGAACTCCCCATCAGAATCGGGCAGTTCATCGACATGCGAGAGCAAACTAGCAGCATTAGCCAATCGCTCAATCGGAAACGTGGCGTGGGCTTTATTAACCGCACTCAGATCGGCCTGTTTTTGCCATTGCTCCAGTCCCTGAATCTTGACCAAACCGGGCGCAACAGTGGTCGGCCAACTCGCCCTTTGCTTGGCTTGCTCGCCTAAAAAAATCGGCAACACGACCTTATTGCCAGCCATCGCGTCTGCAAGCAGCTGATCGTCTTCAATGCCGTAAACCGATGCCTCGGTATACAACACATCAAAAGCGATTATCTTAGCGCCTGCCCTCTGCATAAACCGGATGATCGGCGCATAGGCTTCGCGCGGCCAGGGCCAGGACAAACCATTGACAGATGCGCCCCAATCCAGGCTCGCCTGATCCAACAGGATGACTTTAATATCTTGGGTGTGAGGAGAAGGTTGCGCCAGTAATTTTTCACGCCATGACCACGTGGAGTATTCCCATTGTTCCAGAAGCTTGGTTGATTGCAATATCTGGGCTAGCAATACCGCTGTCAAACCGGTAATAACCGCAGAACGCAGCTTCGTAGGTGTAGTTAAGGCCATATAATTATCTGATCTGAAAAAATTCACCACGAACGACTGCACGGATGCAGGAGGTAGAGCAACGCATGGAGCAGTTGCCGAGGCACGAAGGACACGAAGTTTTATTTCTTTGTGCTCTTGATGGTTTCAATCTTTCTACGCACGCAGAACCTAGGCAATGCCCAGCTCTGATATTTACCACAAAGACGCGAAGTTTATGTTTTTTCTTCGTGACCTTCGTGTCTTTGTGGTGAGAAATAAATAACTCTGGAACGTTAAATCACCTTAAAGTGCGCTCAACATCTCGCCAAAGCGCTTGTCGCGATTTGCATTCGCGGCCATTGCCACTAAGCTTTGCGACAGTAACGGTCTAATATCGGCAATCCGGTCATCTGCTGGTGGATGTGTTGACGTAAAACCGGTCGCTCCCGGCTGAACCTTTACTTTCATCGTTTCCAGAACCCGAATCAATGCAGCAGGGTCATAACCAACTCGTTGCAGGATTTTGATGGCTGCGGCATCGGCTTCATTTTCCTGACCGCGCGCGTAGCCGCTGTTAACCAGCGTCTGAGTAATATCATCAATGCTGCCTTCAAATACCCGGGTTAATTCTCCGACATACCCGCCCACTGCTACCTGTGCGCCTTCCGAAGCAATGACAGTCAATGCCGAAGTGATGCGGCTGGTCGAAATGGCTGCCAGCGCATGCGATTTTTGTACATGGCCGATTTCATGCGCCAGTACCGCCGCCAGATCATCTTCATTTTTGCAAAGCTTGACCATGCCTTTGGAAACAAAAACAAAACCGCTCGGTGCTGCAAAAGCCACAACTTCATCGGTATCCAGCAACAAAAAATGATAGCCTTTGTAAGTTGAAGGCTTGTCTGACGCCATCACCAAAACTTGTCCCAGCAAATTAAGATAATTATTGGCAGCCGGATTGGCTTTCACAGGATAACGATTGACAATGCCTGCACTCACTGTTCGGCCGATGTAATACTCCTGCGACGGTGTAATATCTTCCATGGTTTTTGCAACGGCGGTCGTAGCCCGCATCGCAGAGCCTATCTCTTTACCGTAAGGCACAAACCCCGAGGCACCCGCAACCGAAGCAACGCCGCTGACCACCTTGTTCATATCGGCGCAACTTGTCAAACCCAGCGCCAGCAATGCTATTAATAATGAGCGCATCATAATCCTGCACCCCTTAATCCGCCTTGTTTGATGAACTGCTCAATATCGGCATTGCTGACCGTGAATTTCTCCATGTTATCGACCCAGGCAAAACTCATCTGCCGATGTTCCGCCTTGTAGGCGTTTTCCACATCTGCGTTGAATCCCTTGCCGGCCAGGGCGATTTCCTTGCCGCTAGCGCCTTCATT
>DATBQC010000489.1:0-1710 GCA_036561065.1 Methylobacter sp.
AAAAGAACTCCGGCACACCCAAAGCCCTCCCAAAACCCCAATCGTGAAAAGCCGAGCAAACCATGGTTAAGTGATGAAACGGAGGTTCTCCCTCACCACGCTTTCCGAGCTGATAAAGTGAACCACTGTTTGTAAATACAAACTGCCTGTCCAGATCAATTTTCCGTACCACACTGGTGATTCGTGTATGACCGGTCCGCTCTACCTCACCAAGGAGCATCACTTGAATTGATTCTGGTTCATCTTGATAAGGCAAGGCATGGAGAGTAATGAATCTCCATTCCTCGATCTTCGCTTTGACTCTGCCAGAAGAGACCTCTTGATGCAATGCCATGACCTCTTCATCTGTAGTTAAACGAAGCTTCGCGCGATCCCTGTTTGCGCGGATGACATCGTCTAGACTCTTGGGAATAATCGCCACTAGAGCGGTTTTAAGAGAGTCTTCGTTCATTTCTTCCCCATTAATGTTTGTAGTTTTTGTTTAAGATCCTCCTGAATCGAAGGGCAACCCAAACCTTTGGTGCCATCGGTCAAGACCAGCCGTTGTTCCAGTCCGAATATCCATTCTTCAGTACCTGAGTGAAGGTCATCAATTGCCAGCCAATTTCTCACGAGATGCCGATTAACATGTTGTTGGAGCTGCCTGAATCGCGTCATGCGAGAGAATGGGTCAAAGCCATCCTCCTTTCGCATCCGCTTGTGCCATGTAGCCCCGATGACTTTTACTTGCAATCCTGCGGGTAGTCTTTTCAGTGCGCGATCAAAACTCAATTCCCTCACCCAGCTGGTAGACAAAACGATCCGAACATGTGGGCACTGCAACAAAATTTCCTCCAAGATCGGTGCATACATCATGAGTTCACCAGGTGCCCGTAGTTCGAGCGGCCGGTTTCGAGGCCTATAGACTGCATCAGGATGAAGTAAGCCGTCATAATCAAGGTAGATTACGTGATCCATAAAAGCTCTCGGCCTCTTCCTATAGTCTCAGCACGTGATGGTTATATAGACGATATCTATTGTTGAATGCCAACGAATAGCGGCGCGCAACCCACTTGGCTACTGCTGCCGACCGGCTTATGCCGGCTCGGCAATGAATCATGAGTACATCAATGGTTGGTGCCACGCGGTCAACGAATTCAACAATGTCTCTCGCATCAATTTCCGACATCAGCACATAGGGTCCATTAGGCGCCGTATGCTGCTCCGTATCGATATCATGAAAAAAATGCCTTAATACTTCATGCCAGCCATCCTGGATTTTTGGAGACCCATCGGAGGCAGCAGGCTCACCGATAGAAATTACGGCCCAATCTTGATAAGGGCCGCATTGTTCAGCCGTTGTCCGCCCAACAAAAATGACTTTTGCGATCATGTTGGAGTCTCACACCTCGATAATTAGGCTAGGATCGAAGTTGCCATTTTCGTTCCTGTCGTATCTTGCATACCCCCGGGGATTACAAACGACCCGCGTGCCATTTACGGTGTAATCTAGGCTACTATGCATGTGTCCGTGCAGCCAGAGCTTGCTGAACCCGAGCAGATGATCAAGATTGCTGGCAAAGCACGCTGATAAACGGTCGTCTTGATACCGCGGTACTACACTCTGGAAGCTGGGTGCATGATGTGTAACAACAATAGTTTTGGTTTTTAAGGGGTTCTGCTTGAGCTTCATTTCCAACCATTTAACGGACTCTTCATGTAGCTCAACAC
>DATBQC010000490.1:0-2362 GCA_036561065.1 Methylobacter sp.
CTTGGTAGGTAGCCAGAGGAGGATCGTAGTCAAAATAATGGCTAAAAAAAAGATTGATCTGCCTCAAGGTTGAGCGCAGATCTTGATCTGATATTGTGAGAGTCTGTGAACTGAAATTGAGATGCAGTTGGTTGTGATAGAGCCCGTTGATGAGCAGCCAGCAAAGAATTTCGATCAATGAACGGCATTTTTGTATGGGTTCAGACTCTGCGGCGTTAGTCGTCTGTACGTATTTCGGATATAAAACCCATGCACTGTTGCTGCCGGGAAGGCGGCTTTCTAAGATAGATATTGAGTTTTCTTTCGAGTGAACTTCTGAGTGCGTAGTAATAATTTCAATTTTACCCGGTTTTTTTTCCAAAAATGAATGGAGCTTTCTGCCGATCAATTTCAAATCATTACTGTTTTCCAGATTTTGAGAGACGTGAGCTTTGGCGAATCCCATAATCATGCGGTAACAGTGGGTCAATTGTTGCACAATAACGGCATGCTCAGACGTTGCTTTTTTTATGTTCCACAGTCGCAGATATTTAAGCTCATCAACAGTGGATGCAGGCCAATCCCAGCGTTTGGCAACCTGCTGGATATATAGCTCTCTGGATGCTCGGGTCGTGGAATCCATAGTGTTATCGGATGCCCCCATCACTTTTAAATAAAAACTTTGGCGAGCCAAAGCTAATCTTCCATGACTATGAGCTTTTTGCAGGTATCGTTCGACTTTTTGATAAATGAGCAAATACGGGTCGAGATCGGTGCTCATGAAGTCCCCCTGATAAACGGCCTTTTTTATGTCTTGGCAAAGCCACTCTGTATTAGGATATTCGCTGGCGTAGCATTCCATTAATAGCAGCTTCAATAATGATTTGTGCGGGGAGTGCAGGGCTTTATAAAGGTGCCAAAGGGTTGCGCTGGAAAACTCTTCAGCCGGAACTGCATCGAAGCCGCCAAAATCGATAAGTTCATGCTCGGGAATGAACAGGTTGTCTATCAAGTGTTTGATATAGCCGGCGTAGTTGCCCTCTTCGTGAGGCGGTACCAGCCACCAGGCAGGACTTTTCCCCGCAATATAAATTGCCGTCCGGTAAAATTCTTCAAGCAGCAGATAGTGCTGTGTTTGACCGCTGCTTTCTGTGGAAATCGGAGTATTTTCACCGCGTCGAAATTGTCTGCTGTCCATTAGGAAAAAATGCACTTCCAGTCCTAACGATGCGGCCCAGAGCTCTATCGCGCTAGCTTTTTTTTGCAGCTCATCAAGGGCCTCGGGTGACAAGCCGGATTGATGACAAAGCCAGATATCCATGTCGCTGGCTTTGGAAAATGCAATACTGCCGACACTACCCATTAAAAATAATCCTTCAATAGGGTAAGTGCTTGATGCTACGCGGGTATAGCTGAAGTTTCTTGCAAATTGCCGGGCGGCTTTTAGCGTCCGGTCGCTAGGATTGTATTCGGGCAGTCCTGCGGGGGTCGTCGAGGAAATAAATCCTGGCAACATGGGGAAGTTGCCATGAAAAAGCAAAGCCAACAACTCTAAAAAGACTTCTTGGCGTGGCTGTAAAAATTCCTGAACACGCTGTTCACGAAGCTGATTCAAGCGCTTAAAACGATTTTTGATCGTTTGAAGATCTTGTATGCTGATCTCTTCGCCGGGCGAGCCTAAATGGATGGCGCGCTCTTGGTGCAGTCTATTCATGGAGCAAGCTTTGTCGCGCTGTGTGGATAGCACGTTTGACCGTATCGGGAGCCGTGCCGCCAATGTGCTTACGAGCTGCAACCGAGCCTTCCAGTGTTAGATAGTCGAAAACATCATCAGTAATCAAGCCGGAAAAATGTTGTAGCTCCGACAAGGGTAGTTCCGATAAATCGCGTTGGCTTTCTAAGCCTAAGCGTACTGCCAGCCCCACGACTTCATGCGCATCACGAAAAGCCATGCCCTTACGTACCAGATAGTCGGCAAGGTCGGTGGCTGTGGCAAAGCCGCGTTTGGCGGAGTTGTACATATTGGCTTTTTTGGCTTCGATATGAGGAACCATGTCGGCATAAGCCCGCAGGCAATTAATTAAGGTGTCTGCAGTATCGAACAGTGGTTCTTTATCTTCCTGATTGTCTTTGTTGTAAGCCAGTGGTTGGCTTTTCATCAACATCAGCAGCGAAACCAAGTGGCCGGTTACTCGGCCTGATTTGCCGCGTACCAGTTCGGGTACGTCGGGGTTTTTCTTTTGCGGCATGATTGAAGAGCCAGTGCAAAAGGCGTCTGGCATCTCGATAAAGTCGAACTGGGCGCTGGACCACAAGATTAGTTCTTCGGAAAAGCGCGATAAATGCATCATGATTAAACTTCCGGCCGCCGCAAACTCGATCG
>DATBQC010000491.1:0-4438 GCA_036561065.1 Methylobacter sp.
TGCACAGCGACACAGCCACCAATAAATCTTAAATAATAATGATTTTTAAGGGCTTTTCACTAGGCATGAAGTAATGCACCCCATATTTTCCATATCCTGGCACGACATATGCTTTATTTGGGAATATCAGTTTGTAATCTATGCCTTTTAGACATGAATTCCCGGTACGTTAACGTACCTTTTAGTAACAATCCCGAGGTTAAAAGATAACAACATGGCTTATCGTGAACACACCCAACCGATTTTGGAAGGTTCCAATGAGACGGTCGAAAACGTTGAGTTTGACCTGGATACGTCGATAGAACATATCGCCCATTGGCTACCGGCCCAAGGGCCGATCAAAGACTTTATTCACCACAACACCTTGCACGCCGTCCAGGACCATCCTTTTCATGAAGGCGTAGCTATCGCCGCAAAAATTTTCGGTGCGCGCAGTTATTTGCCTTTGGATGATTATCAAGCGATGTATCGGCAAGGCCGGATTACCGACGATGCCATTAATTGGGCTATCGAACATTCCGGATGCGCACAGCAAAATCACGGAAAACTGCGTAAATCCTTGTTCGAGCAAGACGAAACCGGGCACTATCCTCCGGTTTCGCTGGCTAATCATGGCATTCGCAATGCCTGGTTAACCCAGCTTGAAGTCGATTTGAATTCGCTGGTGCACCCGATATTGTTCCGCCTGCTGGGCAATTTTCTTGACCAAGGCATTAGCCGTTGGAGCTTGCCCAAAAACGACGAACATTTTTGGGACTGCGTATTGCGGTTGGCGCAAAACAGTTTAATGCCGCTTTATCCTCTAAATATGCCGGGGATTAGTGAGTTGTTATCCAAAACCCCGGATCAAGTGATTAAAACGTGCCTGGAGAAAATAGTCGGCGATCAACAGCTTTACGAACAATACCTGTTGGAAGTGCTGTTGGCTCATCCCGGCTGGGCCGGCATGGTGCGTGTCATTGAACAAAATCCTAAATCCCTGCTCGCCCGCCGCGAAATTTCGCTTAAAGAATTGCTGGCGGTGGAGCTGGTCATCGAGCTGGCTTTTCTGTATAAGAAAAAAGGCGCTCGCTTTCCCGCCATTACGGCTGTACCGCACCCAAATGGTACTCCGCTGCTCAAAAACGGTGCGCTCAAACCGAAAATCCCGTTACGCTTGAGAGTCTGGCACGAAGCCATGGAATGGTCTTTACACAGCGAATTACTGTTGGCATTGAAACCGAGTGCTGCGGCTCCGGCTAAGAAACCCGTGCCTGAAGCTCAGGCACTGTTCTGCATCGACGACCGCGAATGTTCATTAAGGCGTAACCTGGAGGAAATCAACCCGGCCATAGAAACATTCGGTGCGGCCGGATTTTTTGGTATCGATTTTCTTTACCAAGGCTTGGATGACGCTTATCCGGTCGCCCAATGCCCTAACATCATCGTGCCTAAACATTTGATAAAAGAATTCGGCAACAAACCGAAATCGGACAACAAAGTCAAAAACGGCAACCTGACCCATATGCATTTCACCGCCCATTCGATGTTTCGAGGTTGGCTCTATACCCAAACCTTGGGCTTGGGCTACGCGGTGCGAATGGCCTGGAATGTATTCCGTCCGGGTTCGAAATTGCCGGGAATCAGGACATTAAGCGAAGTTGACTCGCACTCCCATCTGCATCTGCTGAGGGAATCCGACGAACCGACCGAAGAAGGCTACTTGCTGGGATTTTCCTTTACCGAAATGGCGGATCGCGTCGGCGGGTTGCTGCGCAACATCGGCCTGACGCAAAACTTTGCGCCGTTAGTGGTCATTGTTGCCCACGGTTCCAGCAGCGTGAATAATCCGCATTTCGCCGCTTACGATTGCGGCGCCTGCTCCGGCAAACCGGGCGCACCGAATGCCCGCGCCTTCGCCTGGATGGCGAATCATGAATCGGTGCGCGCCATCCTCAGCGAACGCGGTATCGAAATTCCAGTCGAGACCCGCTTTATAGCAGCGCTGCACAATACCAGCCGCGACGAAATCACTTACTTCGATAAACATTTGCTGCAACAGCATCCCGCACCCGGCCTGCATGATTTCCAGCATGCGGTGAAAAAGGCCCTGCAACGCAACGCGCGCGAACGCTGCCGCTGGTTCGAACTAGGCCCGCAATCGCATTCCAATGAAGAGGCTCACGAGCATGTGATGGAACGCGCTTCATCGATATTCGAGCCGCGCCCGGAATACAATCATTCCAATAACCTTTACGCTATCGTCGGCCGAAGGGATCTGACTAAGGATTTGTTCATGGATCGCCGTGCATTTTTGCACTCTTACGACCCGGCAACGGATGCGCAAGGCGATATCATGGCCCGGATTTTATCTGCGGTAATCCCGGTCTGCGGCGGCATCAATCTGGAATACCTGTTCTCGCGCATCGACAATTCGGTTTACGGCGCCGGCACCAAGCTGCCGCACAATGTGATCGGCTTACTCGGTGTCGCCAACGGCGTCGAAGGCGACTTACGCACGGGGCTGCCCTCGCAAATGATCGAAGTGCACGAACCCGCACGGTTGCTGATCGTGGTCGATCAAACACGCGAAATTCTGGATAAAACCATTGCCAAGCTAGGCCCGCTTAAAGAGTGGCTCGATAACGAATGGGTGCGGTTTGTTTCCTGCCACCCTACCAGCCGTGAACTTTCACTGTATTCCGTTAACGGCTGGGAAGCGATCGAATTTCCAGGCGCTGCCGAAGTTCCTCACGCAAGCCATTCGGAAAAGATCATTGTAGGTCAAACCAAAACCATACCGGTTCATCAATTGATCGGGAGACACGCGTGAACGGATTACTGTTACCCAGCCAGTTTATATCGTTACTGAGTATGGTTCCCACGCTCTGCGTGGTAACCCAGTCAGGGACGCTCCAGCGTCCCGAACCGCAGAGCGGTTCAAGCTGCATTCCCACGCAGAGCGTGGGAACGATGAGTTCTGCAAAAAACATCCATGTTCACCAATTGATCAGGAGACACGCATGAACGGATTAATATTAACCAGCCAGTTCATCCCTTTACTGGGTTTTCTGCTGATATTCCTGTCCGACAGGAACGAGAAAAAAATCGCGACCATCAGTTCCTGGTGCAGTTACGCGTTAGGACTCAGCATTACCGCTTTATTAGTTTTTTGGGCCATCGCCGGTTTCACCAGCCATGAATTCGAGTGGTTTACTCTGTATGCAACCGATGAGTACAGTTTCCCGATATTGTTTTACCTGGATCGGGTGGGCGCGGCTTACTTGTTTTGCACATGGGCGATTTTTTCGATCATCGTCAAATATTGCCGCGTTTATCTGCACCGCGAAACCGGTTTCAAGCGCTTCTTTCTGACCATCTTCGGTTTCATCTTCGGGCTGAACCTGATCATCATGTCAGGCTCTATCGACATGCTGTTTGCCGGTTGGGAGATTGTCGGCATCGCCTCGTTTTTGCTGATCGCATTTTACCGGCACCGCGTACAACCGGTACGTAATGCCTTAAGGGCTTACTCCATCTACCGGTTTTGCGATATTGGCTTACTGCTGGGTACCTGGATGAGCCATATGCTGTTTCACGAAAGTCAGCATTTCAGTGAATTAACTCATTTGTTCGATAACGCCGCCATGCCGCCCGCAGGCTATGCCTCCTTGCTGCTGCTGTCGTTCTTAATCCTGATTGCAGCCTCCGGTAAATCGGCGCAGTTCCCGTTCTGCTTCTGGCTGCCAAGAGCTATGGAAGGGCCGACGCCTTCAAGCGCTATTTTTTACGGGGCGTTGTCAGTGCATTTGGGCGTATTTTTGTTGCTCAGAACCACGCCGATTTGGAGCTACCATTACCTGACCCGGTTTATTGTATTCAGTATCGGTTTGCTGACCGTCATCGTAGCCAGTATCTCCGAAAAAACGCAGTCGAATATCAAAGGCCAAATCGCCTATGCCTCGATTACCCAAGTGGGATTCATGTTTATGGAATTGTCTTTGGGTCTTGAAACCCTGGTATTGTTCCATTTCATGGGCAATGCGTTTTTACGTTGCTACCAATTATTGGTGTCGCCTTCCATCGTGGCGCATTTGTTAAGAGTCGAAGGTTCTACCGATACCGATTTTTATATCAGGGACAGCTCAAGATTCCAGTTCCTGCCCGCGTCGATCCGTAGCACGCTGCCGGAAGTCTTGCAAAACACGCTGTATGTATTCTCGCTGCAAGAAGGCAATTTGGAACTGATGGTGCGCTCGATTCTTTGGGAACCGTTAAAACGCATCGGCGCAGCCATCAATATCGTAAACCCTTGGTTGAAACTCTTTAATGGCTTAGGCGTCTTCGCATTGGCTTGGGTCGCCATTGAGCTCGGCATCAGTACTAAATATTTGGCGCTCCCAATTTCGGTCTTTATGGTGCTCGCATCGTTGAGCGCTTTCAGCCAAAAGCACAGCCC
>DATBQC010000492.1:0-1833 GCA_036561065.1 Methylobacter sp.
CGGCATCGCCAAAAAGAAACTAAAAATAATTGAGCAGGCATGGACTGAGCACCGTGCGATCAGAGAAGTGATGATGTTTCTTCAAGGCCATGGCATCAGCACCCTGTTTGCAGTGCGCATTTATAAGGAATATGGCGATAAAGCGATAGCGATGGTCACAGAAGATCCCTATCGGCTGGCGAATGATATTTATGGGATTGGCTTTTTCTCCGCGGATAAAGTGGCGCTGAGTATAGGCTTGACGGAAAACAGCCAACCACGCATGCTGGCTGCGATCAAACATGTCTTGGCCGCCAGTCGTGAGCAAGGCCATTGTTATCTGACCGAGCAACAGATCAATACCGGCATCATTGAACTGATTGCAATAAACTTGGGTGAACGGCTTAAAGATTACCTGGGCTTAATGCAACAAGCCGGTCAGCTCTGTACCCGACTCCTTAACAAAGATAATGTGGAAACCATCGGCTATTACTCAAAGACTCTTTTTTATGATGAAACCGCTGTCGCTTCTATACTGCGGGGAATGCAGGAGCCTGTTGCATGTGAGCCGGAGAGAATTGCCCAGTGGATCACTGCCTATTGCCAGCATAAACACATCGCTTTAAGTGATGAACAAGCCTATGCCGTTAACGGCGTGGTGCAACACCGATTTTCAATACTGACTGGCGGGCCGGGCTGCGGAAAAACCACGACGACCTTAGTGATCGTTCGTCTACTGGAGGCCATGAACAAGACGGTTTTACTGGCTGCGCCAACAGGACGCGCTTCGCAGCGGATGAGCGAGGTGATCGACCGGGAAGCTAAAACCATTCATCGATTGCTGGAATGGAAAGGCGGTGAGTTCCAGATGAATGAATCCTCTAAATTAAAAACCGACTTCCTGATTGTTGATGAATGCTCAATGTTGGATATCAGTTTAACGGCCTCTTTATTAAAAGCGGTACCCCTTGATTGTCAGGTGCTGTTTATCGGCGATCCGGATCAATTACCTGCTGTTGGGGCAGGCAATGTCCTTAAGGATATGATTGCTTCCGGGGTTATCCCCTGTTTTCGATTAACGCAGGTTTTTCGTCAGGCACAAGCGTCCCTGATCATCCAATACGCACATCAGATTAATAAAGGACTAACTCCTGCCATTGAGTCACCGTTTAAAAACCCTGAGCTCTGGCATAAAAAGGCCGATTGTTTGTTTATTGATTCGGATGAAGCGACTCAAGAGCAACTGGGTTTTATTACCCGCGTGAAACGACATTTTGATTGGAAAAACCCTGAATTGGAGAACCTGGTGGCCGATCAGTCCCATCAGTCACCCTTCGAGTTCAGAATAGAAGAGGCCATCAAGTCCGCTTATGAAGTGGACTTCGTGGTCCCTGATAAATTCAAACATGTGGATATTGAGCAACTAACACAAACTGAGGCTCAGGTTGATGCGCTGAAAGCTGTGGTCAAGAAAATCCATCCGTGGTCTTCACTGCATTATGGCCTATCTGCCGTTGATACCGTGGTTAAGCTTTATCTTGAGTGGATTCCCAAATACCACGGACAGGATACAGAAATTCAGATTTTAACCCCCATGACCCGTGGCAGTCTGGGTTCTGCCAATCTCAATCAGGTGATTCAGGCAAAAGCTAACCCACCCACTGAAAATAAGTGTCAATTGAAAGTGGGGGAACGGATATTCAGAGAAGGGGATCGGGTAATTCATCGTCGTAATAATTACGATCTTAATGTCTTCAATGGGGATATTGGAAAAATCGTGACGATAGATAATGAGGAACTGACAGCTGTGGTGACTTTTTATCCGGATCACAGAGCAGTGCATTATAAGAAAGA
>DATBQC010000493.1:0-5283 GCA_036561065.1 Methylobacter sp.
AATTCGAAAGTTTATTTTGAGGGTATTAGCGTGGAGCTAAACGGCGCACAAATTGTAATTCAGAGTCTCAAGGATGAAGGCGTAGAATATATTTTTGGCTATCCCGGCGGGGCGGTGTTGCATTTATACGATGCCATTTTCCAGCAGGACGAAGTCAAGCATATCCTGGTTCGGCACGAACAGGGCGCAACTCATGCGGCGGACGGCTATGCCCGCGCCACAGGTAAACCGGGCGTAGTCCTGGTCACTTCTGGCCCCGGCGCGACCAATGCGGTCACCGGCATTGCCACCGCTTATATGGATTCAATCCCGATGGTGGTAATTTCCGGTCAGGTACCGTCGCCGGTCATCGGCAGCGATGCGTTCCAGGAAGTCGACATGGTCGGCATTACCCGTCCCTGCGTGAAGCATAATTTCCTGGTCAAGGACGTGACCAAATTGGCTGAAACCATCAAGAAGGCTTTTTATGTGGCGACCACCGGCCGTCCCGGCCCTGTTGTTGTTGACGTTCCGAAAGACATCACCGATCCTAGAATAAAAGTGCCTTACAAGTACCCTAAAAAAGTCACTATCCGTTCCTATAATCCGGCGGTTACCGGCCACAAAGGGCAGATTAAAAAAGCGGTGGATTTATTATTGACCGCACAAAAGCCGATCATTTATGCCGGCGGCGGTGTGATCTTGGGCGAGGGCAGCAAGGAATTGATCGAATTCACCCGATTGCTGGAGTTTCCGATCACCAACACCTTGATGGGCCTGGGCGCATATCCTGCAACCGACAAGCAGTTCGTCGGCATGCTGGGCATGCACGGCACTTATGAAGCCAACATGGCGATGCATGACAGCGATGTGATTATTGCTATCGGCGCGCGTTTTGACGACCGCGTTACCGGCAAGTTGGACGAGTTTTGTCCGCATGCCCAAATTATCCATATCGATGTTGATCCTGCGTCTATCTCGAAAACCGTTAAGGTTGCGATTCCTATCGTCGGCGAAGTTAAGCCGGTATTGGAGCAGATGATGGAAATGATCAGGGAAAGCAAAAAGAAGCCGTCCAAGAAAGCCTTGGAAAACTGGTGGAAACAGATCGACGAATGGCGTTCGATCAAATGCATGGAATACGACCGCAACAGCCGTTTGATCAAGCCGCAATACGTGATCGAGCAGTTGTACGAAGTCACTAAAGGCGAGGCGTATATCACTTCGGATGTCGGTCAGCATCAAATGTGGGCGGCCCAGTATTATCCGTTCGACAAGCCGCGGCATTGGATTAATTCCGGCGGTTTGGGCACGATGGGTTTCGGCTTGCCTGCGGCCATCGGCGTTAAACTGGCGTTTCCCGATTCCGAAGTCGCCTGCGTGACAGGCGACGGCAGCATCCAGATGTGCATCCAGGAACTATCGACAGCATTGCAATACAACGCCCCGGTTAAAATCATTAACCTGAACAACAGCTATTTGGGCATGGTTCGCCAATGGCAGGAATTTACCTACGAAAGCCGTTACTCGCATTCGTACATGGACGCCATCCCGGACTTCGTCAAACTGGCCGAGGCCTACGGTCATGTCGGAATGCGCATCGATAAACCGGAAGACGTCAGGCCAGCGCTGGAAGAAGCGTTTGCAATGAAAGACCGTACAGTATTTTTGGACATCCTGACCGACCGAACCGAAAACGTTTACCCGATGATCGAAGCCGGAAAAGCCCATAACGATATGACTTTAAGAGTCGCGGACGGCACATCGACCGACAGGGAGTTGGCGTAATGAGACATATTATTTCTATCCTGATTGAAAACGAATCCGGTGCGTTATCGCGGGTCGCAGGCTTGTTTTCCGCTCGCGGCTACAATATCGAGTCGTTGACGGTCGCACCAACTGAAGATGCCAGTCTGTCGAGAATGACCCTGGTCACTCGCGGCAGCGATGACATTATCGAGCAAATCACCAAGCAGCTGAATAAACTGATTGATGTGGTTAAACTGATAGACTTGGCGGACTCTGTTCATATCGAACGGGAACTGATGATGGTCAAAATCAGAACTACCGAGCAAACGCGTGAGGAAATCAGAGGAATGGCTGATATATTTCGCGGCAAGATTATCGATGTGACGCCGACCACTTATGTCGTGGAAATGACCGGCCCTTCCAGCAAACTGGATGCGTTTATCGCGGCTATCGATGGCGACACCATTATTGAAGTCGTCCGCTCTGGGCCGACAGGTATTTCAAGAGGCGAAAAAGGGCTGCATTTGTAAGCTTTCGTCTTTCGCCTAATTAATTTCAAACACACCAAAAACAGGAAAAAATCATGCAAGTTTATTACGACAAAGATGCCGACCTTTCAATCATCAAAGGTAAAAAAGTAGCCATTATCGGTTACGGATCGCAAGGCCATGCCCACGCGCTTAATCTAAAAGAATCCGGCGTTTCAGTTGTCGTGGGCTTGCGCACAGGTTCTCCGTCTGTAGCTAAGGCTGAAGCGCATGGTTTAACCGTACAACCGGTTGCGCAGGCGGTTGCCGGTGCGGACATAGTGATGATTTTGACGCCTGATGAATTCCAATCAAAATTGTATAAAGACGAAATTGAACCCAACATCAAACAAGGTTCAGTATTAGCATTTGCCCATGGCTTTGCGATTTTGTACAACCAAGTCGTGCCTCGCGCCGATTTGGACGTGATCATGATTGCGCCTAAAGCTCCAGGCCATACCGTACGTTCAGAATTCGTACGCGGCGGCGGCGTTCCTGACTTAATTGCAGTTCATCAAGATGCTTCAGGCACAGCAAAAGCGATTTGTTTATCGTATGCCTCTGCTATTGGTGGCGGTCGCTCAGGTATTATTGAAACCACGTTCCGCGACGAATGTGAAACCGATTTATTCGGCGAACAAGCGGTATTATGCGGCGGTGCGGTTGAACTCGTAAAAATGGGTTTTGAAACCCTGGTTGAAGCGGGTTACGAGCCTGAAATGGCCTACTTTGAATGCTTGCACGAATTAAAATTGATTGTTGATTTAATGTTTGAAGGCGGCATCGCCAACATGAACTACTCGATCTCCAACAATGCAGAGTACGGCGAATACGTCACCGGCCCACGCGTCATCAACGAAGAAAGCCGTTGGGCGATGCGCGAAGCGTTGAAAAATATCAGAAACGGTGAGTACGCCAAGCAATTCATTATGGAAGGCATGACCAACTATCCTGAAATGACTGCCAAGCGTCGCTTGAATGCAGAGCATCCGATTGAAGTAGTCGGTGCAAAACTGCGCAGCATGATGCCTTGGATTAAAGCCAACCAGATTGTTGATAAAACTAAAAACTGATCTTATCTTGCTCCTTCTCTCTTGAGGGAGAAGGTTGGGATGAGGGGTATAACTCTATAGTCAGTTTAAGCGTTTAAAAAAAGCCCGTCTTTATGATGGGCTTTTTTTTGCGCTAACAGGACAGCCCATGCTGGTTAAGAGGCTCGGGACTATAGATGCCAAAACACAAAAAACGCTGTAACTTTCAGATAGATGGCCAGCTCTAGGTCGGCAGCAAAATAATGAGGCCATTGTAGGGGCGACCGGCCGGTCGCCCCTACGGTAGCCCGTAGATGTCACAATCAACTGATTTTTCCTAGGATTTATGATACCCGCTTCGAACGACTAACTTCGCCGGCACTCCACCCTTCGGCTTCAGAGTCACCGCCATTTCAATTTCGGCTTCATCCGTATTAAGCAACTGCAAATCAAAATGCTGAATAATCATGCTCAACAAAAGCTGGCTTTCCAATAACGCAAAATGATTGCCGATACAGATGCGCTCACCGGTTCCAAACGGCATGAATGAAAACCTGCGGCTTTCATCGCTTAAAAAACGTTCGGGATCGAACTGCTCAGGCTGCTGCCAGAAATCCGGGTGATGATGAATATTGTAAATACTGAAAATCACCAGCCTGCCTTGTTTCAATAAATAGCCATCAAGCTCGGTATCTTTGCTGATTCGGCGCATCATAATGCCGACAGGCGGACGCAGACGCATCGATTCATTCAATACGGCCCTGGTATAGACAAGCTGTTGCAAGTCTTCCGCTGTTGGGATTTCGCCTTGCACAAATGTATCGAGTTCTTGACGCAGTTTAGCCAGCACATCGGGATGGCGGGCAAGTAAATACAGCGTCCAGCTTAACAAATTGGCAGTGGTTTCATGACCGGCGGTAAAAATGGTAATGACTTCATCGCGAACCTGTTTGTCGGACATAAGTTCGCCGTTGTCATCGTTTGCGTTCAGCAGCATATCCAACAAATCGTTGTGTTCTGCTGGTTGGGCGCGGCGTTGCCCGATGATCCCGTAAATGACCTCATCTACTACCGCGCTTGCCGCGTTAAATTCCCGATTGGCCTGAGTGGGTATAAATAACGGCATGCGTAAAGGATTCATGACCGATTTGGCCGCATACCGGAGCAGCGTGTCTAAAGCAGGCGCAATGTGTTCGATTTTATCGAGGACGGTGGTGCTGAACATGGTTTGAGTGATCACTTCAAGCGTTACCTGCATCATTTCATCGGCGAGATTAACTTGCGCCCCTTCACCCAACAGCCGCCATCTAGCCAATAAGTTATTTCCGGCAGTGACAATTTGCGGGAGTAAAGATGCCAAATTACTTCGCTGAAAAACCGGCTGCATTAACCGCCGCTGTCGTTGCCATAACTCGCCCTGACTGGTCACCAACCCTTGCCCTAACACCAATGCCAGACCGGTTGGTTTTTTAGGATCATACATTTTGACAAAGGTATCGCTTTGTTTGATTAAAGCCTGTTCGATCAGCTTTGGGTGACTGATTAAATAGAAATGGCGGGTAGCCAATCTGAAACTCACCAAATCGCCATAATCACGCTGCCAGTCACAAAGTACTTGGAACGGATTGGCTTTCATTTGGCGTAAGTTACCTAATAAAAGTTCGCCTTTGATTTTTGGGATTGTTTTGTTATGTGACATGGTCAATGGGGTTGGAAGTTTTAGTTTCAGTAATGCTAAATATGTAATGCGACGGAAGGTCTGATTGCAAGAGCAGTGTTTTTCCTTTAAGGTTAAGCTGTTCGTGGTAAAGACGCAATATCAATCACCCTACAGGTATTTCCTATATGAGCATCACCGAACTTCACAAGTTATCCGCCGTAGAAAAGCTAAAGATTATTGAGGCGCTCTGGGGGGATTTGGCCAGTGACGAAGATAATCTCCCCAGCCCGTCGTGGCATGAAACCGAGCTCATAGAGACTGAAAAAAAATTTCTTTC
>DATBQC010000494.1:0-5496 GCA_036561065.1 Methylobacter sp.
AAGCTTATCCGGTTGTCGAAGCTATCATCGACAGTACCGGGAAATCCATCCGCGATTTGATCGGCCAAAGCCAGTTTTTGCGCAGCCTGAATCCTGCTAATTACACCAATGAACATTTCGGCTTGCCGACGGTGACCGACATCTTGCAGGAACTGGAAAAGCCAGGCCGCGATCCGAGGCCGGAATTCAAAAGCGTGGAGTTCAAGGCAGGCATCGAGAAAATCACCGATCTTGAAGTCGGCATGAGGCTGGACGGCGTCGTCACCAATGTCGCCAATTTCGGCGCGTTCGTCGACATCGGCGTACACCAGGACGGGCTGGTGCATATCTCCCATTTGTCCGATACCTTCGTCAAAGATCCCAGGGATGCGGTTAAAACCGGCGACATGGTCAAAGTGACAGTGATGGAGGTCGATGCCCAGCGCAAACGCATTTCCTTGTCGATGAAAAC
Organism: Methylobacter sp.; assembly: GCA_036561065.1. Classification (GTDB taxonomy): domain Bacteria; phylum Pseudomonadota; class Gammaproteobacteria; order Methylococcales; family Methylomonadaceae; genus Methylobacter_A. Next base: position 452 of record DATBQC010000494.1, read on the forward strand.
CAACCCTGAAGCGAGTGAAGCCAGACCCGAACGGAATAATCAAAAGCAGCCGGTGCATAAGCCCAAACAGCAGGCTCCGGTGCAAGGCTCAATGGCTAACGCCTTTGCCAAGGCGAGGATCAGTAAATAATTTTAGCTCTGCTATACTGATTCCAATATTTAAACTAACCAACAGGATTTGATATGCGTAAATTCAGTCGTTTTTTCGTTTTTCTTTTATTCGCCGGTCTGTTTACGGCATATGCGCCTATAACTCTGGCTGACATGCAGCAACAGGGCACGGCCTATGGACCGTCTACTCAAGGAGGGAACCAGCATCGCAGCTTTGGCAACAGTTATGGCAGCAAGGTCGGCAATAAGGCGCTGAATGCGTTTGCCAATCTGACCACCAGCGTGCTGGAAATCCCCAAGAACATTATTAACACGACTAATCAAAGCAACGTCATTTACGGCACTATCGGTGGCTTATTTAAAGGCTTGGTTCACACCGCCGGACGCATAGGTGTTGGGATTACTGATTTACTTACCATACCGCTTCCTACTAGGCCTATCACCTATCCTTTGTATATCTGGAACGACTTTGATGTGGATACCACTTACGGGCCGGTATTTCGTTTAGACGATAGCCAGGAAGAAGAGCCACCCGTTGTTCAAGTGCCTGTTGCAGCACCTGTCGTCGTAGTGCCCAAACCGGAGCCGATTGATAATTCAAAACTGTACAACCAGGAAACCAACCAGAAATTGGATGTAATGTTCAAAAAAGAAATGAAGAAATAACGTATCTCTTTAAATCAAAAAAGCCCGACAGGTGAAAACCTGCCGGGCTTTTTTTTTTAGGTTCACGGTATTACTGTTCCGAATCAGGCATTGGAGGGGGAGCAAATTCCGGGTGCGCAACGCTAAGCTTCGCGCCGACTTCGCCCATGTAAAATGCCAGAATTTTGACCGGCTCGTCGCCTATATTGCGGCCATTGTGGAGTACGCCGACCGACTCGGATAAAGCGTCGCCCGGATGCAAGATTTTAACTTTGCCTGTGGCAAGCCTCAACTCCAGATCACCTTCCATGATGTAGCCAAACACTGGCATTGGGTGCTCGTGCCATCCGGTCTCTCCCTCCGGCGCGATTTCAACGATCATGGCGGTGACCTCGCCTTGCCCTTTGGGATAGATGATCGGTTTGCCGTCCCAACTGGTGGTTGTCTTGAGCAATGGAGTAGCTTTGATGGCTGTGTTTTCATCCAGAGCGGACGCAGCAAGCGGACAGCATAACAAGATGAAATATATAAGCTGCGCTTTTGCGTCCATTTTAAAACTGCCGGCCAAGTTATTCATTGGCTTAACCTGGCGGCCAAGTCATTTGCCGACCACCCAAAAGATGCAAGTGCAGGTGATAAACATCCTGTCCGCCTTTACGGTTGCAGTTAAACACGGTTCTGTAACCGGCCTCAGCGATGTCTTCCTGTTTAGCCAGTTTTGCCGCCGTCTGCAATATTTGCCCGGCCAACAGCATGTCGTCCAGGTCATTTAACGTTGCAATGTGGCGTTTGGGAATAATCAGGATATGTACGGGAGCCTGGGGATTAATGTCCCTGAAAGCCAGGATGTTTTCATCTTCGAAAACCACATCCGGTTTGATGTCACCGGCAGCTATTTTGCAAAATAAACAATCGGTCATTGCTTTTTACTCCTTAAATTCATATTTAACATCGGCGCTGCTAAACAGCGGATAAAGATTGGATTTGGTCGAAGCCGTTGCCCAACTGAGCTATACCGTCTAGACCCAATCATCAAACGGAAAAACCCTGTTTCAATAATACTTCAAACTGATCGACCGGTACCGGCTTGCTGAATAGATAACCCTGTATTTCATCACAGCCCTGTTCACGCAGGAATGCCAGTTGTCCGGACGTTTCCACGCCTTCTGCAATGGTCTGCAAACCAAGACTCTTTGCCAAGTTGATAATGGCACTGACGATAGCTCTGTCTTCCGGGTCGGTACTGATGTCACGGACAAAGGATTGGTCTATCTTGAGTTTATACACTTTGAATTTCTTTAAATAGCTCAGTGAGGAATAGCCGGTACCGAAATCGTCAATGGACATGCGGATGCCGCGCTCGTGTAGATTATTTATCACGGCGATGGCTTCTTGCGGATTATGCATCGCTACACCCTCGGTCAATTCCAGTTCCAGATACTCGGGCGGCAAGCCCTCTTCGTTGAGTATGCGTGTTACCAGTTCCGGCAAATCGGGATGACGAAATTGTACGACGGACAAGTTTACCGCCATAACCAGCGGGTCTAAGCCATTCTTCAACCAAGTTTTTGCCTGTCTCACCGCTGATCTCAGCACCCATTCGCCGATTGGCAAGATCAATCCGCAGTCCTCGGCGATGGGGATAAACTCTGCCGGAGACACCATGCCAAGCTCTGGATGCTGCCAGCGTAGCAGGGCTTCCGCGCCGATAATACGGCCATCCTGGATGGCAACCTGCGGTTGGTAATGCACATACAATTGCCCGAATTCCAGTGCCTGGTGCAACGCATTGACCAATTGTAGATTGCGCGCCAATCGCGCTTGCATATCCGGGGTAAAGAAACGATAGCCTTGGCGACCTTCCTGCTTAGCTCGATACATGGCGGCATCCGCACTCTTGGATAGGGTTTCCAGATCATCGCCATCTTCCGGATAGAGAGCAATGCCAATCGATGCCGACAGGGTCAAGGTATACTGCTCAATCAGGTAAGGCTCTGCAATGGTATCCAATAACTTTTGCGCCACCTGCGTGGCTCCGTGTGCATCGACGCCAGGCAATAATAAAATAAATTCATCGCCGCCCAATCGTGTCACCGTATCTTCTTCACGCAGCAACAGAGACAGGCGTTTGGCCAACTCAATCAATACAGCATCGCCAATGCTATGGCCGAGTGTGTCGTTGATGTCCTTGAAATGATCGAGATCAAGGAATATCAATGCCAAGTGTCCATTGCTGCGTTTCGCCAAACTCAGCGCATATTTAAGATGGTCGTTCAGTTGGGTGCGGTTTGGCAATCCGGTCAGCGGATCGAAATTTGCCAGATAGTGAATGCGCTCCTCGGTAAGTTTTTGCTCGGTTATGTCTTCATAAACACCGAGGATGCCGATGGTTTCGTTAGCCTCATTCTGAAGGGGGACTTTAGAGGTGCGTAGCCAAATCGTGTTGCCATCAGATGTGGTCTGCATTTCTTCATAGAAAAGTTTGGGAACACCTGAATCCATGACTTGTTGGTCGTCGGCACGATAAAGCTCAGCCTGCCCATTCCAACCCAGCTGGTAGTCGTATTTCCCGATGACGGCCTGTGTATTTACTGCGCCGGCATCTGCGGCAAAGGGAGGATTACATCCCAAATAACGTAATTCCTTATCTTTCCAGAAAATACGCACAGGTGCCGTGTCGATGATGGTCTTAAGCAGATTGTGCGAAGCAGCCAGTGAGCTTTCTGCTTGTTTGCGCAGTGCCTCGCGTTTAAAGTTGCTCAGCGCATAGTCGATGTCCATCACCATTTCAAGCAGCAGATTTCGAGCAGCTTGATCAAAGGCGTTAACCTCGGCGGAATATAGAGTGAAAACACCGATGACCACACCGCTTCGGTGCAGGGGCAGCGCGGCAGATGCTCTCCAACCAAATTTTGCACCGCGTTCATGCCATGGAGCCGTGACTGGATCATTCATAAAATCCTGGCACCAGAAAGGTTGATCTTCACGCATGGCTGTACCGGTTGGTCCCTGCCCGGCAGGCTCATGTTCATTAATTGATATTTGAATATCATCCAGATATTCCGTGCCGTTGCCATAGGATGCAACCTGCTTAAGCTGTCTGGTTTGTTCATCCAGCAAGCCGATCCAAGCCATCTTCATTCCGCCGAAGACGACTGTGTCACGGCAAATTTGCGGAAACAATTGTTCTTCATTGTTGCAGCGCACGATGGCCTCGTTGCATTGGCTCAACGCGGAGTAAAGCTGGGTCATGCGTTCCAGTTTGGCCGTTCTTTTCTTGACTTTATGTTCAAGGGAGGCGTTGATCTCGTTAATCTGCTGTATTTTTTGATTTACCGCCTGATTCATCACGATAAAGCTCTGCGTGAGCTTACCCAGCTCGTCATCCCGCTTTTTTTCATTTTCCAGTTGGACAAGCTCCTCGCTAAGCGTACTGCTGGGTTCGCCACTGGCAACGCCGCGAAAAATATGACTGAGGATAGTGAGCGGATGGGAAATGGAGCTGGCAAAATACCAGGCAAACGGAAAAATTAACAACAGGCTGGCCGCTGCAATTAGGCCCAGGATCTGTATCATCTCCCAGGTGTTTTTATGGACAATATCCTTGGAGTGGAGTGCAGTGATAGTACCGGCCAGATAGTTGTCGGTGTAGAGCGGTATCAGGCTCTGATAGTAGCCTTTTCCCTCAAGCACTATTTCATTGAGTGTTATTGCCGGGGGCTGGGCGTCTAACCCTGTTTTCAGGCTACCCCAGTCGGGATTCCGATAGGCAGTCATGTCGCCGCTACTAAAGCCTTGCGGGGTGAAGACATTGATTTTGACATCGGTCAAACGGGACAGGTGATTGACAAAGACCTGATCGAGCGACTGCACCATGGCAACCAAGCCTAACTGCTTTATTTCTTGCTTCCCACTGGTTGGGTTGAAAGCTTCGCCCATGATCGGGACATGGCTTTCAATAGCCAGTAATCCATCCACTACCGTATAGTGTACGCTTTCGCGTTGCGGTAACTGCCCGCTGAATGCAAAGTCTATCTTGGCGACGGAAGTCGCCTCTCGCAAGTTTTGTCTGTTTAACTCATCGCCATCTTTCAATGCGGCAACCTGAAATACAGGCATGGAGGAGCGCTCGACAAAACCGACCGACTCACTGCTGCCGTCGGTCAAAGCAAAGGCGACCAAGTTGCCTGTGGAATCGTAGACGGTAATCTTGGAAAGCTTCGCTGCACGGCCTACCTTGTGGGTATCCCTTGCCAATTGCTGATAGGTGTTAAACAGTGTTTCGCGGC
>DATBQC010000495.1:0-2324 GCA_036561065.1 Methylobacter sp.
ATCATGTAATGGCAAAGCAATGTAGGGGGGTTGATTAATTTGTAATTAATTGCTAGAGCAAAAATGAACATAGCTAACACAATATCTCCAAACAAAAACGTTATTACTAACGAAGCGTCCCACGAATAATCTACTAATTTCGCTGCATATATTTTTATTCGGCTTTTAAAGCCCGGTGTTACATGTGCGACCATCATGATTACTCCCCTTGCAGGAAGCCACCGTACGCCATTTATGGTGCAGCAACAATGGGTATCTGGGGCGGACGAGCTGGTGGAAAACACCCACCGGGAAAAATCGGACCTTGGACCATGATGCGTCGCAACCGCACCTACGCCAATCAGGGTCGGACCGAAGGAGAGCAAATCAGGTGCGCATTGATCGCCGCCACATTGCGACAACCGGAATACGCCCAGACCGGAATTTTTTCCGGTCATCGCCGGACAGGGATGGGGAATCACGCGAATTGGGCGAGAAGGGTCTTGAAGACCTCTTAAAGCCGAAGCGCCGTCATTTTTTAGTTTTGGAGCCTTACTGAATATTTCCTGTTTTGAAGAAGCGTTCATAAAATAAAAAGACCACCAGCGGATAGAGATTCTGGTGGTCTTTAGTTCTGTTGAACGTACGCCTGATTCCTTCCAGACACCATCCAGAGAATGTTAGTCTGCTGGCGTCGAGATAAACACCGAATTCGACCCATTTCTCAGGGGCGATCACTCGCCAACCTAGATTATCAGAGGCGCGTCAACGTTACAGCACAGATGACGATCATAGCCAGCATGCAGATAGGGATGAGAAAACCAATCATTTTTTTCTCCCGTCAGTTACGCTTTTCTTTGCGTCACTTACGTTACAAAGTGGCATTCTTTCTTGACAATTTGATGGCAGAGGCAGCTTCAGCGAAAATATTAGTTTGTCGAACTCTTGATCGTCCCATCGCGCCTCATCCCACCGCTCGCGGTGATCGGCTATCGCCGAATTGGCGTCGATTCGGTGATTGGATTTCTCGCCCGGAACGGGAATAGCGGCGACGCCCTTTACCAAGTATTTCAACAAGCATGGCCTCGCCGCTTTTGCCGAGAAATCTAGATCACTCCATTGATTGCAACATGCAAGGAGGGAGCGATGGAACAGAAGATAACGCTCACGCTCGCCCGCGCCGACGCAGAAGGGCTTGTTAAAAGTCTCCGACACCGCAAGCAGAGGCTTTGCGATATTAAACAGGAAATCTGCGAGCCCGAAGACGACTTTGAACGTGAAGAATTGGGTTATTTCGAACAGGAGGACGAGGTCGTCGAACGGGTATTGACCGCGTTGCACGTGGCGCTTGAGAGCCCTCCTTCGAATTGAACGACGCCAACCTCACACCGTTGGCGGTTTTCCACGCTTCAATCATTCAGCCTAGTGGTGCGTCGGAACGCGATGCGGGTAGTCTCGTGCTTCGAGCTAACGGAGGCGTAACGCAAAATCTAAATTGTTTTCGTGACCTATAATGGAGGTAATGGAGGCATTTCCATAAAGTATTGTATATTCTTACGGTTTTATATTTTATGGAATCACCTCCACGCCCTCCACTTTTGCTTTGTTCAAGCGGGGTTAGATGCGGGTATACACGGGTGATTTTGGATGGAAGAAAACCTAGAGCGGAACTTTTTTACGTAGGTTTGCGTAGTGATCAAAAAGACACAGTATGGAACTTCTTCGCTTTGGCTCTAGCTCTTGCTGACGTTTGAGCATTGACCAAGCCGAAGCGTTTTCGTTCACTTGAAACGCCCGTTTGGGGCCGCTGCCGATCTTGGTCGCGGCGACATTTCAGAGTGAGGAAGCCGCCGGCCCGCTGGGGTTCGGCGGCTTCTTTTTTTCTTATAGGGGGCATTTCAGGATTCGTTGCGACGCGCTAGGTATATTCCGAAGCTTCAAAAACCGTCAGGATCACGTATCAATCTAGAACGCAGCAATTTTTCCCGGCAGACGCTTGATGAGGTGTGGCGTGATGATTACCATCGAGCAATGCACGGAGTTCGCTGGGCTTGCCTCAAATGAAATTGTCTTGGGCGCGACCCCATCCATCAAACATCGTGCGCTCCTTTCCAGCTATGTCCTGAATCTGTGGCGAGGTCCGAAAACCGTCCGCAAAATGATCGTCGCCCACATCCGCATGTGGCTCAATCTTGGAATGGTCAAGGAGTCAGCGGACTTGGTGGTCGTGTTGCGGCAATTTCTTTCCGATTACCCGGAAGCCGGACTGGAACATTGGTGGTGTGAGGACACAGACCAAAACAAACGTCGGCGCTGGATCAAATTGAACCTTGGTACTACGCATT
>DATBQC010000496.1:0-9296 GCA_036561065.1 Methylobacter sp.
TGCAATCGTCAAAAATGTCGATTGAACCCAGTCCAGACTTCAAGCTATTTCTAGAGCTATTGCCGGAAGATGGTTCCCTCCCTGGTGAAACGCTTGAAAATTCATCAGGTGGAATAAGCCAGGAAGAATTCTATGAAAATCACCCGGAGCTCGATGGAGCTGACGAAATAAAGAAAAGAAAATAATATAAAAATACTGAATTGATGTACTTTCTCTCATGCAACAAGAAAAATTCACTAAATATGTAAAAGTTGATATTTCTTTCGTATATTCTCCACTAAGGCCAATTCGTGGAGGAAGGTTGCCGAAGAAGATGGTTGCATTCGGGGACAAAGCTGGAACAACAATTAAATTTGTTGTAGCTGGCCTTCGCGCTATAAATATAACATCGGGAAGAATTAATGATGTCCGTTATAAGGTCGGCGTAATTCAACCAAAATTGAAGAAAATTAAAAATAACAACGAACGGCGTTAATGAAGTTGGCATATATGAAGTCGAAGAAATACTTAAATGATTTAAGCCATAGGATCACAGGAAAAATTGTTTGGGCTGTTGAACCACCGTCGCCTATTGATATAGAATGCTTATGTCGAATAATTACTGCTGACGGAAAGAGCTTTCGAATTCATGCGACAGATCTCGGCGCATGGATAGAAGACGACGTCGATGTCGACGGTCTCTATCCTACACTTGAATCTGTGTGTATAGCTGTTGGTGCATATAGAAACGCAAAACTTCCAGAATATGGTTTTACTATAGATCTTCCTATCGTTCGAGTCGAAGGAAGAACGCTTATTATCGATGCATTTGATGGATCAGTCTTCAAATTATCTTTAGATAGAACGGATGGATGGGAGAAAAAAGTATTTTCGCACCAGAAAATTTTAGAAATTATCCCAGTCATAACAGCATCTGGTGAATATTGGCGGCTCTGGTTTGATGTTAAACAAAAAAGAGCCGAGAATCATTTCGCTGGTGGTGACCTTTCGATCATTCCGGATGAGCTTCTTAGGGAATTCCCGGATTAAACCGTCTATTTAGTATAGTCCGAAATGGACTTCATCTATGATCATCTTCCGCCCGGTATAACAGCAAATTATTATCCAGACGGAGATGGGAAATTCCTCACTTATGATTGGGGAACATGCACTTGGATAGAATCTATAGGTTTCAGCGAGATGGCCGAAGCTCCATATATAAAATGTCAGTGCTATTCATTACCAGATGTAATTGTGCGAACACGCCAAGCTTTAGAAACAGCGCCAGCGGGCTCATTTTTGATAGTCTGGAATTCCAATCCGATAACTATAGGTCTCATATGGTCAGATAAGTCTTTCCCTATAAGTGAAGATAGTACATTTTCCAAGATTAGACCGGCAGTCTTGTCGGAGATATTTCCGAATAATTGCGCCGCCCCACAACCCTAAACCTATGGACTCCATGCCTGCCGTATAAAAGAAAACCTATTTTATCGCCGCTTTGCACTATTCGACCAAGATTTATCGGAGGAGCAACGGCTATCATCACATCCTTTGGTATATATTCTGAAACAATCACAGGGAGACTGAGATAAATATAATTTCCATTTGGTAATTGCCTTGTTATTGTAGGGACTGGGCCTCCGGTAACAATGCCGCCCATTTCAATATCTGCTAATTTGAAGAAGACCTCACAATCGTTGGTTGCATAATCCGGGTCTTCGATCAGAGCTTCATCATTCTTCGAACAATGTAATAAAAGAGCGGCTATAGCACATTCTATATCCACTTTGGAGCTCGATAGAAGTGGCACTTTAGCATAAGAACCGACGCATGGCATAACTGAATAATTCTCATCGGTTATTATGTATGGCCGGAAGGACCTATATACTTTATAAAGGGGTCTCACTCCATTTGCCAATTGATCAAATGAAAATAAATCTTTCAGTTGCACGTCTTAACTCCTTGGATCAATCTGATACGTTTAAATATTACACGAATTCCATTTAATGTATTGTCCGCCATGGAGTTCCTCAGACATGAGCCCGACAAATTTTTCGTGCTCGCAGATATCATCGAGAAAGCACCGAAAGGTACTTCAAAAGAGGTAACCGCTCTTATACGAGAAATTGGTCTAGAGCTAGAAAAAGACCTTGATGCTATAACAGATGCTGTTAACTCAATGAATGAGGAAAACCGAGTAGCTTCTAAAGAAGAAAATCGATTTAAGCCCATTCTAGAACTTCAGCAAGAAATAGAAAAAGCATCACCGACGGCCGCAGGTTTTCTCTGGGTCTGCCATGCTGTAATCAAAGAACTTTCTAGTTTATACCGTACTCTTGGCAACATATCGGCTGCTTTATCGCCGCCTGAAATCAGGAAGATACCGATAAAAGATGAGGAGGCCTACACCTATGAGGGTATGAAAAAACTTCATCTCATGATTGATATGAATGGTCCTGCGATGAATAAATACTTTGGTCTAGCATTTGCGGCCGAAGGAGCAGAGCGTCATGTCATCCAATGTGTGAGATCTATCGTAACTGTGATGGAGCCTTTCCATCGCATGCTTCTCAAGCGTCATTCAGATGAAGGTGTGGAAATAGCAACAACACCAATTCTCACAGATGTTGCTCTAACTATGTTCAAGAATGTGGACTTAAACGGAGAACTCGAGGGAGGAACGGACCCTGATAAAATCTCCGCTTATACCATCCGACGTGGGCAAATAATCGCTAGGGCGATTCAAGACGATCCGATGGGTATGTTTGTGCGATCCACGAGTTATGGCGGTAATGATATTTTATCTTTCATCTCAGATCATATCAATAAGGCATGGGCCGTCGCTCAAAGAATAAGTGGAGTCGCTAAGCAAATTCTGCCGAATGTTAAATTATATTTGGAGCCAACCGAGCAACACAGACCAGCTTCCAAGAACGAGCTCGATCGAGCTCTTCTGAATATGAGAGATCTCGATCCGAATCTCATTCGTTATCGCGATAAATCTGCCGTCCTCTCTCCGGAAGAACAATTTCAAACAAAATTCACTAATGAAACAGTACGAGGCATAATAAACCTCATTCTTTCTGAGAGTGCCAATGCTGCTTCAATAGTGGAATATATTATTAAGCGGAAATCAGATCTGAATAAACACAATCGAGACGAGAATAGTTTTTATGTTTGCCGGATTGGCGCTGGTAATAAACTCAAAGAAAAGGCACCCGGAGAACTCGAAGTTATTCCAGGAGAGCGCCCAAAAGTAGACCTCAGTGAAATTCGTGGATCTGGTTATGATGAAGTGCGTGAATTTGCCAAAACGATTGAATCTTCCGAAGAATATCGCGATCTTTTTATAGCAACGTCACCGAGCAAAACAGCAGATAAATCGAACGTTCTGTTGATTGGTCCCCCTGGGTGCGTTGCAGAAGGGACCTTTGTTCATTACGAGATTAGATCCAGAGATGGACGGCGTATAAATCATAAAGGTGGTCCGATTGAGCGCCTCTTCCACCGATTCAATAATCTGCCTCAAGATACTGGCGGCTCCCAATGGAGTACTGATGTTGGATTTTTTGCCCCATCCGTCAATGATGAAGGAAGAATAACTCAAAATCGGATTGTTGGAGTAGTTGTTACTGGGGAAAAAGAATGTTTTGAAGTTGTTGTAAGAGGAGGTGAGAAAATAATAGCGACCCCCGATCACAAATTCTTCGTTGGAGATGGGTATGTAGAGCTCTCAGAGCTTCGGGCTGGCATGCCAGTGTTTGTCCATAGAAATATTTTTTGGAGGAGCGGTAATTCAGGAACCAGAGCAAATAAGCGGGTTTATCTTTACATAAAACACCATCCAATTTGTGGTACTAAGTTAGTTAACGGCTTATATGAATATAAGCGGTTGGCTCGATCACGCGCGGTTATGGAAGCTCATATCAATGGGATATCACTATCATCTTATATAGATAAGCTCAATGAAGGCAAATTGGAAGGCCTCACATTTTTAGCCAGAGATATGCATGTTCATCATGAAGATGAGAATATTAGGAATGATAGTTTAGAAAATTTGAAATTAATTAATGGTATTCAACATAATAAAGAACATAGGATCCAAAATCATAATAGTATGAGATATGAAGTTATTGAAGATGAAATAATATCAATAACAAAAGCTGGGATCCACAAAACTTTTGATGTTAAAATGGCTTACCCATTCCACAATTATATTGCTAATGGAATAGTGGTCCATAATTGCGGGAAGTCTCAAGTGATGAGAGCCATAGGCGCAGAGCGTGGCTCTATTGCTATTTTTGCTCAGGGGTCCGATTTTCTTACTTGTTGGCAAGGTGAGGCAGAGAAAAATCCGAAAAGGTTATTCTTAGCCGCCGTAAGGCTCAGGCAAGAATCAAAACGGCACGTGCATTTGCTGCTCGATGAAGCGGATTCCGTATTAAAGAAACCGGAGGATAGAAAGAGCACAGATATTGATCTCACTCTCGAATTCCAGATTCTTCTTGATGGCGTCGTGAATTATCCAGGTATTACTCTCTGGGGCGCTACCAATTCACCAGGCAAAATCCCCATGGCTCTCATCCGGCGCTTCAATAAAGTACTCATCGTCGGAGAGCTCTCCCTTGAAGATCGTGCGAAATTGCTTGAAATGTTCTGTCGGGCATTACCGACGGTCGACTTCGACTCAAGAACATGGCTCAGGCTCGCTGAGCGCCTCGATGGTGCAACTGGAGATGTTGTAAGGAAAGTAATTGATCACGTCTGGAGATTCTGTATTGATGGATTCGTGGCCTCCAAGCCAGAAGAGGCAAAAAATTTAGTCAAATGGCTAAATACTTGCAACCATGATGGTGGAGGATTTGATATTTCAAAGTTCAAAGCATCTGATTTTATAGAACTAGGAGAACGCTTGCGGAAATATACGAAAATAATTCCGAGAGATATTGAGAATTCTGTAGAGGCACATCTCAAGAATCCTGCAGTTCGAGCAGAGATAGAGACTGCTAAGGCGACCTATAAAGAAGCCCGAGAGCTCCTCACGGACCTTGGAAGGAGTAAAATCCAAATAGTGGCTGGATAGCTTAGGGAGGTGAGGCTGCAGGTTCAGAAAGTGCAGGTTCGACTGCTTGCTGAGCCGATTTAAGAGGAGCCACCGGTGTATCAACTTGATTGATTTTCACCGGGATTCTGGCCGTTACAAGCGCAGTAGTGGGCAACGGAATGGGCTTACCAGCCTCGACTGCTGCCTCTATCTTTCTTTTTTCTTTCTCAATATCAGCCCTGGTGACTTGTGGAGCGAGAATATTCACTTCACCTGGACGATCGCCTGCGGTTATCTGTATTGATGTTTGGGACTCTATCTGAGATAGGCCCTTTACCTTTTGGACTTCTTTCATTATTCCTTGCAGGGATACTTTAAGATCCCGGATTTCTTTATTGGCTGCATCGAGTTCCTGTACCGCCTTCTCAATTCGGAACGCAACGAAGATTCCGAAAAGCACACCCACACCGATACCTACAGCCAAACTCCGAAGCCATTTCAATGCGGTATCTAAAAGACCAAGGGATACTAGGAAGGAAGGAATCATTTGATCCACGATTCCTGCGAGGCTATCGGCCGCAGCCAACACCTCTTCACCTTCACGCCCATTACCAGATGAAGGAGGTAATTCCGGCTCAGGTGCTACCGTCGGAATGGGAGATTTCGGAGGCATGCCCATCATCTGCATGCCTGTTTCCAAGTGCTTCTGGTTTGCGTGATCGAGATTTAATTTCCACTGACCAGATGTACCAGAAGCTTTGCGTGCAGGAGGCCTTCCAGAAGGTGGGGAAGGGTTATTAGATGGTGTACCTTCCGAAGCTTCTGGTGTCAATGACTTATCCGCCGTAGTGTCAGATAAGTCTACAGTAACCGGAATTGAAGCGCCGCTGTTATCTGCTTCAGGAACGGGAGGGCTTTTTGATTCCTGTGCCGATTCCTGTGCTGCTTCTTCTGTCTTCTGCGTCATGTTGGCTCGCTAATCTACCCCGAATTTTGATTGCTCTTGCGTGTAAATCTCTACGTGCCTGTTCGAGGTTAGCTTTGGCGTCCTCGATAGACATTGCCTCAGCTTTCTTTTGCTGAACGGTCTGTTTAAACTTGGCCTTAAGCTCTCGTTCTTCTTCAGAGAGCCCCAAGATCATCAAGATAGCTTTTATCAATCGCTTGAAAAGGGCGATCATCCGTTTATTCCCTTCCCTCGTAGTATTTCTTTGGATCTACTCCGGGGATGGTAGCAGCAAGTGTATCTATTCGTCTACCTAGCTTATCGATAGACTTGGTAGCATCACCTACAGCTTTCGCTACATCTTTATAGAGCTCATTTTGAGCTTGATCAAATTGCTGAGCCTTCAGTTCTTTTTCATTTTGAGCCGCCATCATCTGTTTTATGGAATCTAATTCACTTTGTTTAGATTTCCAAGCCAGCCAGATGGCTGCTCCTGTGGCTATTACGAAAAGAACAACTAGAGAGCCGAGAACGCTTTTCGTCAAGGTATCGGCGGCTTGCCCGCCTGCATCCAAGACCTCTTTTGGCACTTGGGCTATAAAACCTACCATCAAATAAAATAGGCAGTAACAGGCCAAAAAGACTTTATTCTCGTTGGAATCATGGAGGCATATTTTGAATCATACATGTAACCACATGGTTTCCCGGCCAAACGGTATTTGCGAAGAATGTGGAGTCACCACGTGCAGGATAGGTTTATCAAATTGTTTGTGTCAAGTTGGCTATCCTTATGAATTGCAATGTCATGATTGCAGAAATCGAAAAGATAGAATAGATAATGGATATTGCGTATGCACACCGGTTAAAACTCCCCCTCGTAGTATATTCTTTGCCAGTGGACTAGGAGAATTTAAACTTTCCTCTGGAGAGGCTAAAGCGCCGCGATAATCCCAAAAAATGTGGCGTATATAAATGCCCGGATTGTATTATCCGGGATGGCGAAGGCTCCTCCTTATCCGTTTGTAAAATGGGCGGGTGGCAAGTCCCGTGTAGCACAATACGTGCTCCGGCGGCTTCCAGACTCAATTGGTACGTATTATGAGCCAATGGTTGGAGGTGGTGCCATTTTCTTTGAACTTGCTAAAGCGAAACGATTTAAGAATGCAGTTCTCGCTGATAAGAATCCAGATCTTATAAATACATGGAACGTGATACAAAACAACGTCGAAGAATTGATCAAAGAGTTATCGAATAAGAAAAAATATAGATATGAAAAACAAACTTATATGAAGATTCGATCCTCAACAAAGGATATGACAAAAGTAGAATTGGCGGCTCGGTTCATATTCTTAAACAAGACATGTTTCAACGGGCTTTATAGACTAAATTCAAAGGGAGGATTCAATGTTCCTTTTGGTAAATATGAGGATCCATTAATTTGTGATGAGAAAAATCTAAGGACGGTTTCTCATTTATTGGAGGACGTTGATATCATCCTACAAGACTTTGGTCGAGCAACCTTAGATGCTGCCGATGGAGATGCAATCTATTTTGATCCTCCATATATCCCTCTATCCAATACTTCTAAATTCACGAGTTATACGTCCGACGGTTTCACCATTGATGATCATATGCGGCTCGCCAAAACATTTAAACTACTCGGTGATGGGGGAACCAGAGTTGTACTTTCAAATTCGTCAGCCAAGGCCGCAATTGAACTTTACGGTGGATTCGACATAGATTGGATAATTGGCACAAGGTCCGTCGGTGGACCTGCCGATTATCGCAAATCGGTGAAAGAAATGGTTGTATTTCACGGTCCGAGGGGAAAATGAGTGACTTATTTGCGCCTTCCACTTCTCTATACGAGTGCTTCCGTCTTTATGAATCTAATGATGGAGCAGATGTTAAATGGGTAGCAGCAAGATCGTTAAGCGAAGTTGAAGCGCTTCTGCAATTAAATTCATTCTGGTGCGGATGGACGAAAGAAGTTAATCCGGATGATTGTTTTTATAGTCATCCGGCACCGGCCTGCATGTTTTTCCGATTCAGGCGTGGATATTTCGGATCACCAACCGCAATTATCTTATACTCAGTAAAACATGGAATGTTTCTTCCACATCAGCCCTTATCGAATGATCATGGGGTGAATTTGCAGGGTTCGCCTGTCCCGAGGCATTATGACCGAGCTCCGAGTTGTCATCAACGGTAAAGAATACTCAGAGACTCAGGGACTCCACTGCGCTGAATGCAGTAATAAACTACATTTACGTGACAGTGAATATGGGATTCGATATTTACCTATTTCTTGCGAACGAGAATATTGCGATGGTGCGCTTGGAGCACATCCTGATGGGATACCTGTAGGTAAACCAGCAGACAGGCGAGCGAAAGCCGCCAGGGTTATTGCTCACGAAGAGTTCGACCGGCTTTGGAAAAATGGAAAGATGACAAGATCTAGGGCTTATGCTTGGATGATCAGTGCCCTTTATACAAAGAAAAAAAATGCTCATATTGGCGAGTTTGGCATAACTGAGTGTCAGCGTCTTTCCGGAGCTCTGCGTAGAGATTATCCGGAGTTATTTCTCAATCCTGATGAGCTTTGATGATTGCTTTCAAGACGTCTACATCATCTCTTAGACGTATCCAGTCTAAAATATTTTTTGCAACCGCGAAGTCCATCCCATCCGGAGGTTCTACCAAGCCCTTCAGTATGGAAAGCTTGGCAAGCATAACGTGAGAAATTCCAGAAGAAGCTTCACAATAACATGCAAAGCCTTTTAGGAGTCGGGTTGGACAAGATATTCTCCAAAATTGTCCGGTGTGAATCGAATGAACATTATATGAATCAACAATAGCTTGGGGGCCTGGAGCTATTCTCTCCAAAACCCTAAGTTCACCGAAAGGTCTATATATTACTTTATGTTGTTGTTCATCATCTCGAATTGTAAAGAAACCAAATTCACCACGAGCAATATCCTGAAAATCAATGATTTTTATACCAGACTGTGAGCACCACCAAGTTTTTCTAATTTCTAATTCTTCCGGTGTGGAGCAAATTTCCTTTGATTCCATAGTGTACTATACCATATGATTCTGAGAGGAATAAATTTCGGAAGCGTTTTGTGTTCATCAGGAGCGATGGGGTTCTATGGTGATGGATATTGGTATCACACTATTTTCAAACCCCTTGGGCTTGATTATTCTCGATGCACTTTTGTTGCAAAGACTACAACCTTGCTACCACGGCAAGGCAATATGATACTTAAACAAGATGGAGTAACTCCTAAGAAACTTCTTCCTGATTGCATCAAAGTAAATTGG
>DATBQC010000497.1:0-3108 GCA_036561065.1 Methylobacter sp.
ATAGGGTCATTGTGCTACCTGAAACGCGAGGCTTCTAAACCGGGACGCCGCCGAAAGTCCGGCGGACGAAATGTAGCGCTTTTATCTATCTGCCGGTCAAGGACCAATCACATACGCGCCTTCATTGCCTTCATTTTAGACCAACAGCGGTATGGATCCAATACCGCCGCAACGATTCATTACAGGGTAAAAAAATTTTCCAAGTTTATGGACTGGTCCGATTCCGCCGGATATTCCAATTGTCTGGATAACGGAAATTTAACACGGACTGCAATCGAAGCATTCGTTTTGTCGATAAGCGAGAAAGTCGCGACTCACGCGATCACTCGCAATTTTGGAGCTTGCGAACAAGTTCACACTTCCTCCATACTAAGCCAGTTTCTCGAAATAGATAACCTGACGCAGGGGCTGAATTTGCTCCGGTTCTCCGATGCCGAGACGGTCGCCACCGCACCTCCAGACGAATCGGATCTGGCGCGGATCCTCAGTTTGTGTGAAATGTTGTTTGGCGGACTGTCGGAGAAAGTTCTCGATAGAGCAAAATATCCTTTCAAGATCGTGATGCCTTCGTATTTGGGCTACCACAATAACATCATGTGGGTGTTCCCGAGCAAATTGTGGAGCCTGCCTCCCGACAGACAGGCGATTCATCTCCAGCCCGGCGCAAATAACTACGGCGCTGGCTTCAACTATCGGGAAGGACGTCTATCGACTCGAGCAGAGGTCCTCGAATATAGACATGGCACGAATACCGTGGACGCGACGCAGCGCCGAACAGCTACGCAAACCTGCACAAAATCAAAATTGCACATAGATCAAGCCAATAGTGATCCAGTTCATTGGCACCGCAGATTTATGGGCTCCACTGCCATTAACGCGTTCATTCCGTTGTTTCTTGCTCGGACAGGAATGAATTGGGCACAATTAATATCGCTGGAGTGGGACATCCCATACTCGCAAGCCGTAAGCACCATACGCCAGCGGTTCAGAAAAATTAAGTTCAGGGCTGGCGGGAAACCTGTCCATTTCGAGCTTCCGCTAGCATTCATGCCGCTATTTGTTCGCTTTTTGCAGGTGCGCGAACATTTACTAAAAGACTTTCCGGATTTCAAAGGGCTGTTCTTTACGTTTGGTGGCGTCCATCCCTTCGTGCCTTCGATACTCAAAACCCAGTTCGGTACAACGTTCAACTCGTTTCAGCGCATAGACCCTACGTTAAAGCCTGTCCTTTCTAGGGGGTGGCGAGCGGCAAAGAGCGATTGGCTATTACCTCGCACCGACGTTGCGACGACGGCGCAGGTAATGCAGAACTCAGAATCTACGATCTTGAAATCCTATGCAGCAGGTACGTCAGAACGGCACCTTGCTGAAATGTCCGCTCTGCTTGACGCACTGGTGATGGACAAGCGGATTAGTGTGGACGACGAAGCTGAAGTTGCTGCGGGAGTTTGTTCAGATTACGGAAGCCCATTCGTCACACCTGGTCTGAACGCGATAGTTCCTCCCAATTGCCAAAACCCCGACATGGGTTGCTTATTTTGCGACAAGTTTCACGTGCACGCGGACGAACTCGATGTGCGGAAGCTACTGAGTTGCCGCTATTGCCTGACCGCCACATCGCACCTTTCCGGTTTTCACTCAACATCTGAACAATTGGTGGCGAGACTCGACCAGATTCTCGCGAGAATTAGCATTCGAGACGCCAAAATCGTCGAACGAATAGCACGTGAGGTAGCCAATGGTGAATTGACTCCGTACTGGGCTCATAAATACGACATGCTTCTTCGGCTGGGGTTGGCTCATGACTTCGACTAAGTGGGAAGCCAAGCTTAATCTACCATTTACGGCATCTGCGCCGGACGTATTCATTTCAACAATTGGACAAAGGCCTAGCTCGGATTTTGTTATCAGCCGCCATCGAGACGCTACTATCGCCTCGATTTATTCCGATGTGTCGTGGAATCTGACTACATGGCACACGGACGGTGTTAGGACCATTGTGTCATTCGACTTTTGGAAACACGAGCCCGTCTCTCCAGAGCGTAAGAGTTTAGCGGCAGACGCTAAGTGGTTGATGTTTTCCTTGATATGGATGAGGGATGGCGCGCCACTCAACGTCAATACGTTTACAATCTACCACTATCTGATATCGGCCTTAGCAAGATACGCCGACGAAGTTTCCAGCACCATTCCAAACTTACTTTCGCAGGAAGCACTATTGCGGGAATTCGTTGACGCCGGGAGCAGCGATGCTCGCACCGTCCACTTGTCAGCGCTCGTTTCACATCTGCTCCGAATAGGCGAATTCGTATTGGGATTTGGTATTGTCGGACGAAAAATGCGGCACTACTTGAAGACGCGGGCCACCGCATATAAAGCCGACCATATTCAATATGCGCCATTTCCCTCTAGAATTTATTCGGAAATTCTATCTAATCTTGATCAGGAACTGAACGACTGGGAACGCGTCGCGAGTACGTACTTGAAGCTCCTAGCCGATTGCGCACGTGATAGACTTTATGGAAGAGGAAACAAGACCCAGCGGAATCTCGCAAAGCGGGGCGGCGTCACTTGGGAAAAACGCCCGCAATGGAATGAGGTTGCACCTTCGTCAGTCCGAGCTTATCTCCGAAGCAAAAACTTAACTGACTCCGTCATCGGACTTGCAGCGGGGATCACCAATATCCAGTTGCTGGCGAAGTTGACCATTCAGGCATATTCAGGAATGCGAGATAACGAGAGTAGAACCCTACCCTTCGATTGCCTCGACTCGCTCGTATCGGGGGGAAAGAGGCGTCTGCTCATCCAAGGTAGCACAACAAAATTGGCAACAGGAATTCGGCGGACGGCATGGGTAACAAATCGTGAGGGGCATCGCGCCATTCAGGTCGCCAAAGACATAGCCACGACGATTTACGCTGCGTGTTCGATTCGGCTGGACGAAAAGCGCATCGACCAGACGACTACCGGCGGTTGTCCGTTGTTTGTTTCGGTAAGTTATACCAGCATGGGTTGCAGCCACCGGCCGGCAACGGCCAATTTTTTCCAGCCAACACAGCTCAAATTGGAACAATTTCACAATTTACTAAGCAGGCTTCAGCCGCTAAT
>DATBQC010000498.1:0-2852 GCA_036561065.1 Methylobacter sp.
AGGAAAGCTTTCCATTAATACATGGAAACGTTTCCATTCGACGCAATTCCGATACTAGCGAGCTAGTCCTCGCCGTGTCAAATTAAATCTTGCGAAGCTTCGGAAGTTTTTTAGCCGCCGCAAGTTTTGTCTCGAAATAACGTCAAATGAAGCTTCGATAACCCCCGTCAAATCCGTGAGTCGCGCCGCAGCGAATCTCACGCAAGACCAGGGTTTTTTCAATATTCTGGTATCTCGTTAACGTTTGCCTGCGAGAACTGCGGTGGGGGGCACCCACCTGCTTCCTCGACTGGACACTTGACGAATACATTTTGCAGTTCAACCAAAGTGGCCAACGAATTCGAAATCGGCATTCCGAACTTTACGCGCAAAATTTTCTGTTTGACATCCACTGCAATTGCTCGCTAGTATCTGCTGGCATACAATTTGGAATCGTTTCCATGCATCGAAGATATTAAATTCGCAACATCTCGATACTCAACGCACAAAATATGTCTGCGTTAGCAATAGATTTCCATCTTTGCACGAGGAACATACATTCAGAAGCCCCTGATTTCGAGGTAGACCTGCAAGACGGAAAGACGAAATCAAAGCGAACGAAACGACGAACTTTGTTGGCGGCAGAGGGCTAGGATTTCGTCAATGAACAATCCAGGCGGCTGGCGCGGCGTCAGGAAATTCCCGGGTTGAAGCAGGAGATCGCGGTATTGGTCGGTTTCTGCGCAGTGCGTAAATGCAATAAAAACTTTATTCGACCAATTCTTTACATAAATCCATGAAATGCTGAACAAAAAAAGAATTACGTTGGCATGTGCGGCCGCTCTTGTCTGCATCTTGCCAGGCGTGCCAGTGCTGGCCGAAGGAGGCAAATCGAGCGTTTTTCCTGCACAGTGGAGCAATCCTTCTCTTGGCGTCGATCAGCGTAGTGAATTACTGCTGGAGCAGCTAACGCAGGATGAAAAATTAAAACTCGTTCTTGGTTTTTTTGGCTCGGACATGGCAGAGAAGGGATTTAAAAAACATCCTCAGGCGTTACGAAGTTCCGCAGGCTGGGTTGAGGGCGTGCCACGCCTGGGAATTCCTTCACTGTTCGAGACGGATGCAGGCGTTGGCGTTGCAACGCAAGGCAGTGGAAAAGCAAACCCTCGGGAACGAACTTCATTGCCGTCCGGCCTGGCAACAGCGGCAACCTGGAACAAGAAGATAGCCTTCGAGGGCGGCGCCATGATAGGCGCGGAGGCGCGTGCCTCCGGATTCAATGTCATGTTGGCGGGTGGTACCAATTTATTGCGAGAACCGCGTAACGGGCGCAATTTTGAATATGGCGGAGAAGATCCGCTACTGGCCGGCACCATGGTTGCTCAAGAAATCAAGGGAATTGAATCGAACAACATCATTTCAACGATGAAACACTATGCGATGAACGACCAGGAGACAGGCCGTTTTGTCGTCGATTCCCGCGTTGACGATGCCAGCGCGCATATGTCTGATTTACTGGCCATGCAGTTTGTGATCGAGCAGGCAGATCCGGGTTCGGTGATGTGCTCGTACAACCGCGTCAATGGTGTTTACGCTTGCGAAAGCAGCTACTTGCTCAATGAAATATTGAAAAAGGAATGGGGCTATAAAGGCTTCGTCATGTCCGACTGGGGCGCCGTTCATAGCACCGTTGCGGCAGCCAACAACGGTCTGGATCAAGAATCGGGCTGGGAATTCGATGCCGCACCCTACTTCGGCGGATCACTGAAAGAAGCCGTCGAAAATGGCGCCGTAGCCCAAGGCCGTTTGGACGATATGGTGAAGCGCATATTGCGAACCATGATTGCCAAAGGCGTAATGGATCACCCCGTGGCAGAGGGCGGCGCGATTGATTTTGCCGCACATGCCCTGGTCGCCCGATCGGACGCCGAGGAAGCGATTGTGCTTCTCAAAAACGACAAGAACTTGCTGCCTCTGGGTAGCGACCTGCGCAGAATCGCCGTAATCGGCGCGCATTCCGATGTCGGGGTCCTCGCGGGCGGAGGCTCCTCACTGGTTTACCCCTTGGGCGGCAATGCGGTCCCAGGCGCAGAACCCACCAGTTGGCCCGGGCCGGTAATGTACTTCCCCACTTCGCCATTGCGGAACATTCGCACCCTGGCAAGCCATGCAGAAGTGACGTATGACGATGGCAGGGACGCGAAAGCTGCCGCGCAACTCGCTGCCCATTCCGATGTCGTTATCGTATTTGCCACCCAATGGTTGGCGGAATCGAGAGATGCCGTAAATCTGTCTTTGCCCGACGCACAGGATGGACTAATTTCCGCCGTTGCCGCGGCCAATCCCTCAACTGTCGTTGTGCTTGAAACCGGCGGACCAGTGACGATGCCGTGGGCAAATCAAGTTGGCGCAATTTTGGAAGCGTGGTATCCGGGAACGGGTGGCGGGGAAGCAATCGCTCGTATTCTTTTCGGCAGAGTCAACCCATCCGGCCACTTACCGGCTACTTTCCCTGTCGGGGAAAATCAATTGCCGCGTCCGGTCCTTGACGGTGATCGCATTCATGAAGAAAAGCGTTTCAGCGTCAACTATTTGGAAGGTGCAGCAGTTGGTTACAAATGGTTTGATCTCAACCATGTGAAACCACTATTTCCATTCGGTTATGGCTTGTCCTATACCCAATTTTCCTATTCCAATCTTGGCTCTGAATTCAAGAGCGGAAAATTGCATGTGCATTTCAATGTGACCAATTCAGGAAAAATCAGTGGGAAGGACGTTCCGCAAATATATGTGGAAGCCATTGATGCTCAATGGGAAGCACCAAAGCGTCTGGGAGGCTGGGATAAGGTTGACCTAGGGCCTGGCCAGAGCAA
>DATBQC010000499.1:0-2822 GCA_036561065.1 Methylobacter sp.
CCGGCGGCGAGCGAAAACGCGCATCGGCGACGCGCTCGCGCGCATTTTCGCGCATCACGGCGCGTGGGGAAGCAGGGACGGGCGCGGCTTCGGACATGCTCATGTTATAGTATAACATTCGTGGTGGGCGCAAGGGGTGAGCGGTCGGCGCTTGTCAAAGACCGGCCCGATTTCAATCGATTGCTTCCTGCTCGTTCTGACGCTTAATACGCAATACCAGCCCTTCGCGTTGAAGAAGCTGCATTTGATGACGTTTTTCGTCCGCTATCTTTCGCTTTTTGCCACCTTTCAAAATTGCTATAGCTTCCGCAACATCGCCGCTGATTAGGTCGAAATGTCCAGTTTCAATTCGATTTAATCGACGCAAATCGAGAATTTTCCAAATCATCGCCTGGAAGAGATAAGCGCTGGAACGAAGCCGCTTCAATGCAGTGCGCAAGGTGTCAGGAGTGGCCGATAGCCGCAAGTCGGCGACTAAAGCAGCGCGAAGAAATTCGTAGGGCAAAGCTAGGTTTGTTTCGCCCGACTCGGGCTCCACTAATTGCCTCTCAAGTTTTTCGGTGCCTAGCGTCGCAGAGAGTATCTTGGAGACCGCAGTCGGCATCTTTAAAGAAATAATTTTTGCTAAGGCGGCATCAGACATGCTGTGCGGGGCGTTAATCTCGTATAAGACACCATTGATCCGCAGGCGACGATGATGGGCAAGCAAGGGGACTACACTCAGGGAGATATGGAGAAAAATTGACCAACCTTTCCAGATTTCAGCAAGATGCTTACGTTTCAAGTGGTCTTCCATTAACTCCATGTTTTTTAAGGCTCCCGAATACAAAAACAGCGCGACCATAAGCTTCTGTTTTAGGTCTTCGATGCGTGGCCTAAAGACTGTCTGTCGATCCTCAACATCTCGAGGTAAGTCTGCTTCAAGCTCTGCGTCGCGCTCTGCGGGATTTAAAGGAGGCATCGACAACTGCTGAGCAAGTTCATCAACGCTTGCATCTCCCTCTTTGGTGTTCAGCTGAAGCACTTCTAATTGCTTAATATCAATTTTCCCGTCTGTCTCCTCAATCTCACTTACGATTTTTTGAAAGCGTTGACCTATTTCGCCCACCAGCGCGTGATCGTTGCGCAATTTACCAGAATAGTAGTGTATCTCATTTATGAATTGTAGATACCTACTTTCATCCATAACCCATGATTTAAAATCACCTTTATCGCGCATTTGCATAGCGATAAAATACTCGAGAACGGATCTATACCTAAAACTCATTCTTTGGTCTGGTCGCTTAACCAAAATCCTTGCGGAGAAGAATTCTGCTATTAGTTGATCTAAATGGACATTGAGCCCAAGGTTATCTAAATAATTTCTCATTTCACTGCGGACAGCTTCAGTATGGGGAGTGTAATCATCTTCCACGGCCATCCAGCCAGCCACGTGAGCGAGCAGCGCGGTCTTGTTTGCGTAGTCGAACGTTTCCCGCCTGCTCTGATCAATTGCAGCCTTTCTGAGAGTGGTATCAATGAATTGCTCAATCAATACAGAGCGGTTTATCGGGCGAAAGCCACTTTGCTCCTCATAAATTAACATTAAAATACTGCCGTTTGCTGCTGTAAATGGCAAGTTTATTTCTTGAAATTCTGATTGAAGGCGGTCAAGAACAGTATCGACGTCTGCTTCTCCTCCAAACTTTTGAACAAGCTGCCGCATTTCGCGCCTGCGCAAAACGCATAGCTCGATGAATTCGAAATGAATAGGCGTCTCTGGGACAACGTGCGCTCCAAAGGGTGCAGCAGAATTTTTTGGGCTAGAAAATATATACCTAACCTTGGGATATCGGGATACAAAATCTCGCAATATCATCATCCGCCGCTGATCGGAAAATACAACGTCATCAACTAAAACACAGACGTAACCTAATTTCAGTAGAGACTCGACGTCCACACTTTCCGGCAAATCGCCAGTCCGTGCCTTCATTAAACGAAGCATTGCATCGACATTGTGTTTTATGTCAGAAAAATCCACCAAAATGGGAATCCTAGGGAATGCTAACGTTCCAGCCTTCTCACATAATTGATAAGTTATCTCTTTTAGAACCGTTGTGCGCCCATATTCTGGAGCAGCAACCAAAATCACATTCTTATCCTCAGAAACAATATTGTCAAACGCCACAGCTGTTTCTGTGGTTGTATCGCCCGCCACACCTCCTTCTTCGTGAATAAAAGTACGCTTCATTGGGGGAGGCACAAACATGATATGACTGTCTCTGCCATTAGGCGTCGTATCATGTATAACTCTTAACTTATCGATCAAGTCGTGAGCTAGATATTCACGAAATACGTTCTCGTCTATTGGTATTGCAATATTGCGCCAAAATTCTCTCGCTTCTGTAGAAGAGTAGAATCGGCCGTTAGCAGTAATGTCCCGCGCTTCATCAAACGCTTTGCGGTCATCAAAGTAGGTGCGTAGGCGCGTTTCAAACAGTTTTTTTGTTCGGTCAATGCATATAAGTGCGTAGCCTATGTAGGCTCCTCTTCGTTGAGTAAAAATAGCTCCAGCTTGATTGGAGAAAAATTCGCCTTGAAAACCACATATTTTCTTGGAGTCCGGGTCATGCATGTGTCCGAACAGATAAATATCAGATAACTTCTGAATTTCTCGGGCAAGACAACGTGCACTGGCGTCGCTAAGCATCTCAAATGGATGGTGTGCAGCAAAAACCCTAAATGAGCCGGGAGTAAGTTTTTTTGACGCCTCGATAATTGCATATTCAGGGACAGCTAACTTCCCTTTGTCTATGCCGAGCTCCTTGTGGCCGCCCGTGGAA
>DATBQC010000500.1:0-4798 GCA_036561065.1 Methylobacter sp.
GGGAGTTAAGCAGCAGAACACCGTATTTGCGATAGGCAAGTCTATCCTGAACCGCACATCCAACACCAATATTGGCGAACTGTGTCTTAGCTATAATGGGGGCGGTCATATGAATGCAGGAACCTGCCAGGTCGACAATCAGGACAGCGACCAGCATTTGAAAGCTATTATTGCAAAAATCAACCAGGATGGCTGATTAGCTCCATACGTCGGCGGGAAACTCCTGAAGGGGTTTCCCGCCTTCTGTTAGCCCCAGTCTTCTACTTGAAAACCAGCCCCGCAGCAATCCCATCAACACCCACCAGCTAAACCTTATTCTCCGGTATAATGGTCAGCTAATCTTTTAAGAACTTAGCGCATTTATGTATAGATATGATGGCCGGGTTATCCACGAAAGCCACGATGACGACGGCATTTTAGAAGTCGTCGAACAAGACGGAGTAAGATCCTTACACTTTGGTTCGTTTCCCCGGCAGAGCAGCATGCTGCTGGCCGAGCCGGATAAACTGTACCTTAATTATGTGCAAGCCATGGCCAGCTGGATGCTATTCAAACCCACGCTTGATGACGAGGCCTTGATTATCGGTTTGGGCGGCGGCTCATTGACCAAGCATCTGCTGCACCATTTCCCGGAATGCCGCTTGAAAGTCGTGGAATACCGGGCTAGCGTGGTCAAAATCGCACGCAGCCATTTTGGCCTGCCCCTAGACCCTCGCCTGAAAGTCATCATCGGCGACGGGGCGAAGTACGTCCGCCAACGCACCGACAGCCAAGCCGAACAATACAGCCTGATGTTTATCGATGCGTTCGACCACGAAGGCATGGCATCATCGATCTGCAATCATGCGTTTTTCGATGCCTGCAAGGTCTTACTGAAAAAAGACGGCATGCTGGTCATCAATCTTTGGGGCGGCGTCGACAGACCCTTATTTAGACAAGTCGCCTTGTGGCTGGGGCAAACTTTTAATTGGAAAATCCTGTTTCTGCCCGTCAAAGACCGGGGCAATATAATCGGCCTCGCCTTTAATGAAGAGGCGCCCATCCATTCGTTAAAAGATTTGCGAACCCGCGCCATCATTCTTGAGCAGCTTTACCAGATTGAATTTATCTCTTTTTTAAAAGAAATCGTCAAACACAATTCCAGCGTCATCAACAACTCGATACAAAAATAATGTCTACTGCTTTGTCAACCGAACCCAACCTTTTTAGTTACCGAAAATACTGGGCGCAACGCTTTGGCACTGCGCCGGTTTTACCGATGAGCAAGGCTGAAATGGACGAACTCGGCTGGGATGCCTGCGATGTGATTCTGGTAACCGGCGACGCCTATATCGATCACCCCAGCTTCGGCATGGCGCTGATTGGACGACTGCTTGAAGCGCAGGGGTTCAGGGTCGGCATCATCTCCCAGCCTGACTGGACCAGCGCCAAAGATTTCGGCAAGCTGGGTCGCCCCAATCTGTTTTTCGGCGTGACCGGCGGCAATATGGATTCGATGGTCAACCGCTACACATCGGATAAGAAAATCCGTTCCAACGATGCCTACACGCCGAACGGCGCGGCAGGCAAGCGCCCTGACCGCGCCGTCAACGTCTACTCGCATCGCTGCCGCGAAGCTTTCAAAGACGTGCCGATTATTATTGGTGGTATCGAAGCCAGCTTGCGGCGCATCGCGCATTATGATTACTGGTCGGACAAGGTTAGAAAATCCGTGCTGCTGGACTCCAAGGCTGACCTGTTGGTTTACGGCAATGCCGAGCGCCAGATCGTCGAAATAGCCCATCGTCTGGCAAACGGCGAGGCCATATCAGAGCTGAAAGGCATACGCGGCACGGTGCATTTCGTCAAACAAATACCGGAAGGCTTTGCGGTTAAAGATTCCACCGATGTCGATAAACCCGGTGCGACGATGATGCCTGTCGATCCGTACCAGGAACAGCCTGCGTGCGATAAAAAACCGGAACCGAGCAATACCGACGAAAAAGTCATTCATTTTGATAAATCGCTGCTCAGAAACCAGCGATCACAAACCGTCATCCGCCTGCCCGCCTACGAAGCGGTAAAAGACGACCCGATACTCTACGCACACGCATCAAGGGTCATGCACGGCGAAACCAACCCAGGCAATGCGCGCCCGTTGATTCAGCTGCACGGTACGCGGCAGGTGTGGATCAATCCGCCCCCGATTCCGCTGACCACCAAAGAAATGGACGGCGTGTTCGACCTGCCCTACTCTCGCGTGCCGCACAAAGAATACGGCAACGCCAACGTGCCCGCCTTTGAGATGATCCAGCATTCGGTCAACATCATGCGCGGCTGCTTCGGCGGCTGTACCTTCTGCTCGATCACCGAGCATGAAGGGCGCATCATCCAGAGCCGCTCGGAAGATTCGATCATCAAGGAAATAGAAGCCATCCGTGACACCTCGCCCGCTTTTACCGGCCATATCTCCGACTTGGGCGGACCGACCGCCAACATGTACCGGCTGGCCTGCAAAGACCCGGCAATCGAGGCCGCCTGCCGCAAGCCCTCCTGCGTCTATCCCGGCATTTGTCCCAACCTGAATACCGACCATACTCCGCTGATCAAACTCTACCGCAGAGCCCGCGCCTTGCCCGGCATCAAGAAAATCTTTATCGCCTCCGGCTTGCGTTATGATCTGGCCGTGGAATCGCCGGAATACGTCAAGGAACTGGTCACCCACCATGTCGGCGGCTATCTTAAAATCGCCCCGGAACACACCGAGCAAAGCGTGTTGTCCAAAATGATGAAGCCGGGCATGGGCACTTACGACCGCTTCAAAGAAATGTTCGACAGGTTTTCAAAAGAAGCCGGTAAAGAGCAATACCTGATCCCGTATTTTATCGCCGCCCATCCCGGCACTACCGATAAAGACATGCTTAATCTGGCGTTATGGCTAAAGCGCAACGGTTTCAGGGCCGACCAGGTGCAGGCATTTTTACCCTCGCCGATGTCCATCGCCACCGCCATGTACCACTCCGGCAAAGACACATTGCATAAAGTCAGTCGTAGCGTCGCCGACATCCCAATACCCAAAAGCGTTAAGCAACGTCGTCTGCACAAAGCCTTCCTGCGTTATCACGACCCCAAAAACTGGCCGTTATTGCGCGAAGCCTTAAAAGACATGGGCCGCAGCGATTTGATCGGCAATGGCAAACAGCATTTGATCCCCAGCTTCCAGCCCAAAGGCACGATTGAAACGCCAGACAAAATCCAGCGCTTTAAAACCAAATATACCGGACCGGACAAATCACGTACCGATAAGGCTAAACCGTATCCGGTCAATAAAAATAAGACAAGGAAAGACCGAAATAAACCATGAAAAAACTAGCCAAGAAAAAAATGTTGTGTATAATACGCGCTTCTTCGCTGGTGTAGCTCAGTCGGTAGAGCAGCTGATTTGTAATCAGCCGGTCGCGGGTTCGATTCCCATCGCCAGCTCCAAGAATCCTAAAGGGAATCAATGACATACAACGTCTTTGATTCCCTTTTTTTATGCCCTTCTAAATCGTTGCGTGACTTTTGCGTGACTCATTTACGCAGACCTTTTCGGCAGCCGCAATCAAATTTCCTAATTCGGCAGACGAATAATGATCTGTGATCCTGCTCGATTTGTGACCCAACAAATCCTGCCTGTCCTCGAACGATACACTTGCTGCCCTTAATCGCCGGCCAAAGGTATGTTTTAAATCATGAATCCTTACCTGTGTTAAACCCACACGTTTTCTTGCCTTCTGCCAGGCCGTGTTATTCATGGCCAAAACACGATTACCTTTGTAAGTGAACACATACTCAGGATGCCGTCCTCGCAACTGATCAATCACTGCCCTAGCCTCGCTGTTTAGAACCACCACCCGTGCCATCCGGTTTTTGACAACATGGGCAGGAATAACAAACACACTGGCCTTAAGCTCCGGGATATACTCTTCCCATTCCCAACGTAAGGAACAGACCTCTTGCTCCCGGCAGCCAGTGTTAACCTTAAACAGGGCCATCTTAGCCAAGTGCTCCGGCAACTCATTAAACAACCTTTCCTGCTGTTCCCAGGACAATGGACTGGGCTTCCTAGCGTCCAGTTGAGACAACAACTTTATTTTGGGAGCAATTGCCAGCCAAGTCAGGCCATGCTCATCAATCCATTCCATGGCGGCCAGGTTCAGAATGTGTCTCACGGTCTGCAAGGCATAGTTGATCGTTCTGTTTTTAACACCCTGCGTTCTCCGATCTTGTATGTAACTTTGCAAGGTTCCCATATGGATCGATTCTAACGGCAGGTCGCCGATGTACTCATCCAGTAATTTGAGATGAAGAGCCGCGTCTTTAAGACTGGCCTTCTGCGACTCCAATAAATATTTAGTCGCCGCCTCCTTAAAAATTCTTTTCGGACGAACGCCATACACTGTTGCTTGACGATGCTCTTCCATCAAACGCGCTAGGTAGCATTGCGCTTCTTCGAGGTCGCTTGTGCCAGTGCTTTGGCAAACGCGTCTGCCCTTGATAACTTTGTCGATGTGCCAACACTCGCCCCTTTTGACGAGGCCGGGGATTTTTTTGGACATGTTTTTTTCTCCAGTTTTTTGGTGCCGGGTTTGCCGATACGACTTTTCAAATCATCAACCCAGGCGTCTAATTCGAGGCGATCAAAGGCAATACCTTGCGTACCGATTTTCATCTCGGTTAGTGAAGGTCTGACCTCTGTGTTAAAACGATTTTTATCCATCCCTAGATAGAAAGGCGCATCACGAATACGGATGATCCTTGGGAGGATGTAATTGAA
>DATBQC010000501.1:0-1997 GCA_036561065.1 Methylobacter sp.
AACATGATTCTTCTCCATAATATGGCGTACTTCCTCATCTTCTGCGGCTTCCCGACGCTCCTTACCTGCTTCCCCTAGAGCTTTTAGCTCGCTTTCTGGCAGCTTTAGTAACTCTTCCGTTCTCGTATCCAAATACTCTTCTGTGTTCCGATTTGCATCATCCAGAACTTCTTCTAGGAGAGCGTTAAGTACATACCCTATGACAGGCCCCGGTTTCATGTGGAACTGCTCCATGATGTGCACCCCGTCTGTCTTAAGCATCTTGACCGATATAGGGTCCCTCAGAGCCTGCTCGACCATAGCCTTATACTTCCGGAAGCGGAATGGCTGTTCCTTAGGTCGCCCAGTCCCTATGCGATCACAGATGCGGAGATTGAGAAGATCCCAGATATTCTCCTCCCCGACGTTCGTGATAATCCGGCGTACTGCCGATAGGGTTATCTGATCAGGATCCGAGAAAAACATGTGCCAACGGACCAGTTTCGTGACTTTATCTATGGTTTCCTTAGGGAAACGTAGGTCTTCTAGGGCCTTTTTTGTTACACGTGAACCAACAACCTCATGGCCATGGAAGGTCCAATCCTTCTTCTCTTCTGACCAGCGTCTGGTTTCTGGCTTTGAAATGTCATGGAAAAGCCCTGCGAGCCTTATATCGAAATCCCATCCTTTATCCGCTGCATGCTGCATTGTCCGCATGAGATGCCCGAAAACGTCATAGCTATGCGCCTGATTCTGATCCACGCCAATGCCGCGGATAAGGTCAGGAGAGATATACTCCAGGATTCCCAGCTGTTGAGCGAGCACGAGCGCATTCATAGGCTGATCTGAATTGAGAATCCGGGTAAGCTCATCGCGCACTCTTTCACGTGAAACATGGCGTAAATGCTCACTATTTTGGCTTATTGCTGAGGCCGTCTCCCCATCAATACCGAATCCGAGCTCAGCTACTAGACGCACCGCACGGAGCATACGGAGCGCATCTTCAGCAAAGCGATTGCTCGCCTTACCTACTGCGCGGACGAGCTTGTCCTTTATGTCCTTTTGACCCTCATACGGATCGACAATTTGTCCTTTATCCTCATCAAGCGCGATAGCATTGATTGTGAAGTCGCGACGAGCAAGATCTGCGAGGAGTGAAGTCCCGAACTCTACCTTATCGGGTCGGCGCTTATCGGAGTAGCCAGACTCGGTGCGGTATGGCGTGACCTCGATAATGGCAAGCCGCTCGTCAGGAGACTCGGTTTTCACGCCAACGGTTCCGTAGTCGTTTTCATAGAAAGAGTCAGGAAATATGGCCTGGATCTGCTCAGGAGTGGCGTTCGTGGTGAGATCCCAGTCCTTGGGTTCTCGCCCTATGAGGAGGTCGCGGACGCAGCCGCCTACGAGATACGCTTCGTATCCCGTCTTACGCAAACTATCGCCGACTGTCCGGACCTCAGGAGGGACTCGATACGTCATATGCGAATCGTAACATGTGGAAGTTGGTAATCTTTTCGCTCTGCTCAGTTGTGCCCCGACCAGGAATCGAACCTGGACCGTCAGTTCCGAAGACTGATGTGATATCCGTTTCACCATCGGGGCCTCTCCGCATAGTACGGCACAAATAGTAAATGAAAAGGGTAATATTCTTGTGCGGATGCCTCGTGTATGAGAATATATGCTGCAGCAGCGGATATGGTTTAGTGGTAGAACGCGTCCTTGCCAAGGACGAGACGGGAGTCCGATTCTCCCTATCCGCACCGAAAAGAATGGTTTGACGTAAAAAGAATATTACACACAAAAACGGCTCAACTGAGCCGTGTTTGTGTGTCTTTTGGTTCTGTGTCGAGGTGTGTATAAACCTGTTCATACTGGGGATAAAAGACATGTGGCGAAAATGAATTTTTGATTAGGTCCTAGAGTATACTGAGCAAATGAGCCATATTCTTAAAGGCCGTAGATCTTTCTTTTAAGACTACGAAAGAAATAGGGAATCTTGGGGAAAACTCGCAGCTGAG
>DATBQC010000502.1:0-2519 GCA_036561065.1 Methylobacter sp.
ATAAAGGTCGAAACAACAAAGGCGAGCTGGTAAAAGGCATGTTGGAGGGTTATGACCGCAATGCTGTGGCAAAACAGCTATTCAGTATAGATATTACACCGGTTGAAATCATACCCGGCCCAGCGCCCTCCGCCGAGAACAGTCTGTCCATCAACCTGTTTGAAGAGCGTATACAACCGATTGATGTCATGATGTTCAGTCGTCAGATGTACACCCTGCTTAAAGCGGGTATTCCTATTATGAGTGCCCTGAGCGGTCTGTTGTCATCGACCAAAAACAAAACATTTGCCAAGGTAATTGCCGAGATTCGCTCAAGTCTTGATAGCGGTCGTGAATTGTCCGCCGCGCTCAACCTGCACCCGAAAGTGTTTAACAGTTTTTATATCAGTATGATACGCGTAGGCGAAACCACAGGTATGCTGGATAAAGTCTTTCTGCGCATGTTTGATCACCTAGAATTTGAGAAATTCATGCGTGAGCAAATCAAAGCGGCCTTACGTTACCCCTCATTTGTGATGATGGCGATGGCCGTGGCGATTGTCATCATTAATATATTTGTTATTCCTGCGTTTGCTAAAGTGTTTCAAGGTTTGGGGGCGGAGCTGCCCTTAATGACGCGTATTTTATTGAACTTTTCTAATTTTATGGTGACCTCGTGGCCTTATTTATTAGTCGGTTTTGGTGGGGCTGTATTTCTATTTCGTTCTTATATCGCAACAGACGATGGCAGGTACCAATGGGACGGCTTCAAATTAAAAAGCCCCATTGCCGGACCTATTGTCCATAAAGCAACCATGGCGCGCTTTGCCAGGAGTTTTGCATTGGCCAGTAAAAGCGGCGTACCGATAATGAGTGGGTTAAATCTGGTGGCGCAAACCGTCGATAACGTCTTTATCGCGCGCAAAGTCGAACAAATGCGCTTTGGTGTCGAGCGCGGCGAAACCATTTTGCGCACGGCAACTAATTCCGGTGTTTTTAACCCTTTGGTATTGCAGATGATTGCTGTAGGCGAAGAGTCGGGGGCATTGGACGATTTAATGGAAGAAATTGCCGATATGTATCAGCGCGATGTCGAATATGAAATCAAAACTTTGGGTGCCAAGATTGAGCCGATTATGATCGTATTTCTGGGTGTACTGGTGCTTATTTTAGCCTTGGGTATTTTTCTGCCCATTTGGGATCTGGGTAAAGTGTCGTTGCATAAAGGTTAGCTATGAGCTTAAAAACATCGCAAACCGGTTCCAGTCTTTTCGATTTTGCAGTCACGAGTAGTATTATTGTGATACTGGCTGCTATCTTACTGTTTAGTCTTAATCGCGCGCAAAGCCAAGCGGAGGCAGTAGTGATGGAAACCGATTTAACCCATATGCGGTGGGGGTTGCGCGAGCTTTGGGCTCACCGAAATGCGATCGGGCAATCGATTGGCGGCAGCGAGATAGAAAATACCAATCCGCTGCGACTGCTGAACGAACGTCCGAAAAATTATAGCGGCGAGTTCGCAGAAACACCGCCGGGTGCTCAAGCTACCTGGTATTTCGACACTAAAGCCAAGCGTCTTGTCTATGTTTTCAGCGATGGGCAGCAAGCGCGTTATCGATTGGCTAGCACCGCCGGGCTTAATCGAGCTTCACTGGGGGCGATAGGCGGGATGGATTTGGTGCTTGATTAGCAAGCTTGGGTTGTGAAAAGTGCAGTGCTTCAGTCTACGCAGCTGTCAGTAAATCATCCAGTTTCTTTTGCTGATCCAGTGTATGAAGCTCGTCAAAGCCGCCGACATGATAATCGCCAATATAGATTTGGGGAACCGTGCGGCGGTTTGTTTTGCGCATCATTTCTTCTCTTAAGCCGGGCTCAGCATCCACATTAATTTCTGTGTAGGTTAAGCCTTTTTTGTCGAGCAGGCGTTTAGCCATCATGCAGTAAGGGCAGATTTTAGTCGTGTAAATCAGTATTTCCGGCATATTTCATTAAGAGTCGCAAAAAATTGGCCATTCTATCGGTTAATGTGTTGTAGTTCAATGCCGATAGCGAGCGATAAACAGTTGATCAATTCCCACGCCGCTTCCTGCATGTTTTTGCCGAACGCAACTATGCCGTCTTCATGTCCCAGCATGGTAAATAAAGAGGCCTGCGTTAGCTGGCCGGATTGGAATAATTGCTCAACAGCCGTCGCCATTTCAACCGTGCCGTAGGGAATATCTGCTGTAGTGTGGGGTAACCTTAGTGCTTCTGTGTGCTTCCAGATTTCCGGGCTGTGTGCGTGGATAATAGCTTGAATGGCATTGTCCTGGGCGTAAACGCTGGCATGGGTCAGGGACTCGGAGGAAGGCTTGTATAGGCCGCAGGATTGCAGCCGGTTTTGGTGGGGTTCCGCTTTGACGACAAGACAATAGTGTTCTGGGCTGAGTTGTTCAATATGCCCGGTTTGGGTGCCGCTGATGATGAATTGTTCGCTGTGAGCGTCGATTCTGTGGCTGATGTTGCCGAAGCCGATGTTGTCGTATCGTTCAGGGTTTTGT
>DATBQC010000503.1:0-1544 GCA_036561065.1 Methylobacter sp.
GCATCGTCAGTCCCTTGCTTTGCATGATTATGTCCAGAGCCTGGTCCCAAGGCACATCCTTCAGCCGTAAAGTCAAATTGCCATTTACTGTATCGCTGGTAATGATATTGAAACCTGTAAAGTCTGCAATTACCTGCAAGACAGACCGTACATCAATATTTTGGAAATTTAATGACAGTTTTTCCCCAGAGTAGCCCGCTTTTGATCCTTGAACTAGTTTATTTGGATCTTCTATTATCGGTCTGACATCAATAATGAAACGTTTATCAGCCTGATAAGCGGACTGTTCCCAATTGCCTTGGGGTTCAATCACCATATGTACATTTTTACCCTGCTTGATTGTGTCAATATAAAGCACTGGTGTATTAAAGTTGACCACATTCAAACGTCGCTGCAACTCGGTTGGCATATCAGTATTGATAAAGTCCACAACAATAGTTTTGCCCTTCTGGCGAATATCAATGCCTGCAGATTGGTCAGAAAGGTCAACAATAATACGCCCTTCGCCATTTTTTCCGCGCATGAAGTCTACATTATTCAGAGTATGTGGTTGATCGCTTGCTGTTGCTTCAGCAAACTTAGTCACCACATTAGTATTCTCTGAGCTAACTTGGCTCCCTTGTAAAACAATAGTAGTCTCATTACCACTAACGCTTGCAGTATAGGTGACCGTTTTCGATAAATTGAGAACTAGTCTCGTACGTTCTTTGGCTTGGGCTATATTTACACTTTTCAAAACCCCTTGTTCAGCACTGAGGCTGCTCTTGGCCAATCCATTCAATGTATTAGGGAAATCAAGTGCAATTCTTGGTGGATTATTTAGCGTAAAACCTGCTGGTGGATTTTGCATGGGCTGGGTCGTTGAAATGCGAACTGCTACCCGATCTCCTGGTAAAGCAGCAAAATCTATTTTCTCTATTTTGTTTGCGGCATCACTCTGATCGTCAGCCATCAAATTTAACGAGAAACAACATAGAAGAGCAATTAAACTACTTGCACAAAGATTTTTAATTGATTTATTCATGTTCATCATCCCACCTTTATTCCTGCAAATCGATGCTTGAGGACCGTTCAGTCCAATCACCAGAAAGATCGTCTTGAATAATTTCCTTAAGCGTGACGCTAGTCTCAGTCACATTTGTCACAATCCCAAAATTCTGTCCAAGATAATTTCCAATCCTTACTTGCTGAATATTGTTGTCCGGGGTCTTAATCAATGCATAATTAAGTTTGCCTCTCGACAAAACTCCGACTAATTTCAAACTTTCTAGTGGAAATGCCTCCAATGGCTCTTTTGGCCTGTCGAGATTTGGGTGTATTCCATTCGATTTCCCAGCCTCCGCCTTGCGTGGTTTAAAGGGATCATTAAGAGTATTATCTGCATTGTATTGAAACGGGACATACGGCTTTACTTCTGGCAATGGCTCGATTTTAACGCGCATATCTTTACCAGCTTCTTCCATAAATTTGTCTAGATCGTCACCTTTACCGGAACCACAACTAACAAGAAGAAAACAGGCTTGTACAAGCATCGATCGCCAAAT
>DATBQC010000504.1:0-1666 GCA_036561065.1 Methylobacter sp.
GCAGTTTCAGAAAAAATCCTTTCCATCTGCCGAGACGAATACGGTATTCGTTCGGACTACAAATTCATACGCGCGTTCGGCGATTCGGTACGCAATGGCGAAAATTATTCCGTGTCCTGTCTGGCCTCGTGTGGTAGAGGCATGGACCCGAACGAATGCGGTGATCGTTTTGTGAATGACTTCGTCAGTTCGGCGATCACGTCGCTGCGGCAGAACGACAAGCTGGAACAGCTATGCCGCCAAAGCAAGAAAAAATGAAGCAATGGCTCGCGTCGCGTCGCGTCGCGATGCGATCGCATTGGTGGGCGGATTACAAACACAAACGCCAGTCTTGCCGGGATACTCAACTTTTTATGGAAACCGCATGAAGCGACATCTTTGCATTCTTGGCCTCATCACGTTGCTCGCTGGATGTAGCGCCGCCAATCACATGCTGACCGGCGCCGGACCCGTTACGCAAGACATGACATCCAGCTCCGCACCCGACAACGCGTCCTCCAAATGTAAAGTGAATGAAGCCAGTCTGGTGGGTTATTACGCCGGTGGTTGCAAGGACGGATGGGCAAATGGCGAAGGAGAAGCCAGAGGAAGCAACCAGTACAAGGGCTCGTTCGTCAGAGGCAATCGGGATGGCAAGGGTACGTACATTACCGCCAAGGGGATTCGATACGAAGGCGATTTTGTCAACGACAGGGCAACAGGAAGGGGCGTGATCACACTTGGCGCCGAACGCTACGAAGGCGAAGTCCGGGATGGAAAACGGCATGGCGAAGGCGTGCTTGTCGTGCCGAGAGATTATCCGGGAATCGAAAAATGGGTGGGCAAGGATGGTGTCAGTTACGCGGCGGGCAAGTATGTCATGAAGGGGTACTGGGAAAACGGCAATTTCCTCGGAACTGCAAGAAATCAAAATAAGCAAAATACCACGTCGGCATACGCGGACTATGACAGTAAGGGATATGGCACAAGGACGCGCGAGGTTGGCTATGACTTCGCGCAGCTACGCGATTATTGCGCTTACGCGAAGCTGTTGGTTTCGCAAGTTCCTCCGGCACAGGTTGAAAAATACCTTGTCGATAGCACCCGGCCGGTCGATGTAAAGAATGAATTTGAGGGCAAACGGGACCATGAAAAATATAAAGCATGGATTCGTACGTGCATAAAAAACGCAAAAATGCCCAGCAAGACATTTACCACCGATGTGCGAGTGAGCTATTCAGATTACGATTTTTCCAAAAAATCATTGGGTCTGAAGTTGGTAGACGGTACTGTGCTCCTCGCTTTACCGTCTGATTTAATCGACGGGTGGAAAGCCCAATTGCGCGCGGCCGGCATAAACGGAGAACCTTTTTTTGGGTGGAGTTCAGGCAGCGACAGAAGCAGGGGATTATTTACAACCGTTGGCGTGTTCGCGACATATGGTGGTTTTAACGCGGTGAGTGTCAACGCAAGCGAGACAGAGGCGGAGAGCTTTTTGCAAAGCAGTAAAAAACGACCAGTTCCTGCGACCTTGACGTTCGAGTTCAAGGGCCATTTTGGCAGAAATATTTTGATGGCAAACTTCTTGAGCGCCAAGCTTGATTCCAATGCGAAAGCTTGGACTTCGAGATGGTGAAACGAATAACGCAAGGATAAGAATTTCTTACTCCGCGGCGACTGGGTCCGG
>DATBQC010000505.1:0-1688 GCA_036561065.1 Methylobacter sp.
GATCGCCTCGCAACTGCCCTCGACAAAGTACACCGATTTTATTCTTGCGTCTTTGGACATCTCTTCGACAAACGGTTTGAAATGATTGGCATGCGAGTCGCCAAAAAGCAGTACGTCAACAGCTTTCCTGTCCATGTCGCCGAACGCACAATGGTCCGCCAAATACTCGAGACTGACCCCTTTGTATTCGCCGGAACGTATCGCGCAGGAGCCGGTCAGGTCGCGTTCAAACGAATAGCTTGAGATCAATTGACGAAAATCGCCCGAAAATCGTTGCGGCGCACCCTCCGTCACATAGGAGTACAAACCGATCGCCAGGAATGCGGCTGCCGGCAATGCATAATATCGAAAGAACGCGGCCCTGAACTGAATCTTCTTATCGCTCCGAATTGGTACTTCGACGAATTTCCAGGTAAGAAATGAAAGGACGCCGGCAAGCGCGATCGCCGCCGTGCCGACCCAGAACGAGATCTCGATCTGACGATATCTCAAGAACGAGAATATGGGCCAATGCCACAAATAGAGCGAATAGGACAATAATCCGATGAAGACCAGCAACCTGGTCCTCAATACGCTACCAATCAGGTTGTCTGCATGTGGTGGGTTGCCTGCATAGATCAGCAAGGCGGCGCCGATACACGGATAGAGCGAATTCACTCCAGGAAATGGCATTCCCCGCTTCAGCAAAAAGATCGATCCGAGCATCAACACCGTTCCTGCCACAGCCAGTACCAAAGATATTGCCGCTGATTCAAGCGGATACCGTCTCACCGCAAAGAAAGCCAGCACGCCGATGATCAGCTCATGCGCGCGATAAGGCAGCAGGAAGTAGGTGCCGACCCGCCCCGTTTTTGCTTCGGAAATTGCCAGGAAGACGGCCGCCAGTACGAGCAGAATAGGCACGATCCGACTCTTGAAATACCGGAACAGGAAAATCAGAAGAATCGGAAAAATGAAATAAAATTGTTCTTCGACCGACAAAGACCATGTATGCAATAGCGGAAATTCTTCTGTTCGCTGGCCGAAATACCCCCAGCTCAGCATCGAGAAAAAAATATTTGCCGCAAAGCCCCACGAAGCCGCCAGGGAGGTGGTGAAGAAGATGTAGTCATTGGGGATCAGCAGGTAGCTTGAGACGGCAACGGTGAACGCCGAGACGACGATATAGGCCGGAAGTATTCGTTTGATTCGCCTGGTATAAAAATCGGCGAAGCGAAAGCGTCCCTTCTCAAGCTCATTGAATATCATGCCCGATATCAGATAGCCGGAAATGACGAAGAATATGTCGACTCCGACAAAGCCGCCGGACACCCATTTTGCGCTGGCATGAAATCCGATCACAGCGGCAACGGCAATGGCACGAAGACCGTCGATATCGGCACGGTAAGCAGGGGAAGATTTTGGGATCATGGCGCTCAGCGGCAAGAATTATTGGTGATACCAATTATTGCCAGTCCGGGAATCGCGCAATTTGACAAGCGACAAGAAATTCGTGGATTGGATCTGAAGTATTACATTGCCGGCCTTCTTTCAATCGCAATGTCGCCATCCACACGGCACCAATAGCAAAGGCCGGGAGAGAAAACTCCCCCGGCCCTTTTGCAAATCAATTCCGGAACAAATCAATTACAACGGCGTGCAGCTCCTCTTGCGCAGAATCTCAGCCCATCCGAGATAGAAGCGCGAAC
>DATBQC010000506.1:0-8822 GCA_036561065.1 Methylobacter sp.
ATTCTGGGTTTAAATGAGCCATGCTATGACCCATAGGTCAAAATCAAGGGCCGCTTAATGCGAAATTCAAGAAACGCTTTGGTTACCCGGATGACGACATCGGTGTGGAAGTCTTTTTCATATTTGACCTCCAAAACATAAGCATTGACCGCCTCTGATGACCCGGTAGATGGCGCAGTAATGCGCTATCTCTACCCGACTTTTTACCAGTTAAGCAGTTATCCACGACAAAATGGTTTAGCTGCTGCATTACGTGAACTCGGACGGACGGATTGAACAATCCCTTTTCATTTTAGATTGGCTACAAAGTGTTGAGTTGCGCCGCCGCGTTACCGCAGAAATAAACAAAGGCGAATCCCGCAATGCCTTGGCACGAGCAGTATTCTTTAATCGCTTAGGTGAAATTCGAGATCGAAGTTATGAGCAACAACATCCGCGCGGAAAACCGACAGAGCCTGCATTGATGTAGTAGGACTTAGATCAATGTAGGCCTGTATCAACTAAAGATCAATTGTTGCAAAGAGTATAGTCTATAGACATATAAGCAGTGCTAAACTGCTTTTTTTGAATCCGAGGCATTCAGCCAGGAGGTTTATTCATGAAACTAGAATTTCACGGTGCCGATCAAAACGTAACGGGGTCATGCCATCTGCTTGAAGCCGCAGGTAAAAAAATATTAATCGATTGCGGGTTATATCAGGGCGGTCGAGAGATGGATGAAGAAAATGCCGAGCCTTTCGGATTCGACCCTGCCAGTATTGATTACCTGTTACTAACCCATGCCCACCTGGATCACTGCGGACGCATACCGTTACTTGTTAAGCAGGGTTTTACCGGTGAAATCATTACCACGGCTGCGTCCTGTGAATTAGCCCGGCTGGTGTTGCTGGATTCTGCACACCTGCAGGAGGATGAAGCCCGTTATAAAGCAAAAAAAGCCTTCAGGCACGGCCGAAAAGACCAGATTGAGCCGCTTTATAATGTCGTTGATGTACTGAATTGCTTTGGTTTTTTCGGCCGTACTGCACAATACAATCAACCTTTAATTATCAATGGCGGTATTCAGGCGACTTTTATCGATGCCGGACATATTTTAGGTTCCGCCTCCATCGTACTGGATGTTGAACACAAGGGGCAGCAGCGAAAGATATTGTTTTCCGGTGATTTGGGCTATAACGGACGAGCCATAATAAAAGATCCGGCGTCTCCTCCGCATACCGATATTGTGGTTATGGAAACCACCTATGGTGATCGTCTACATAAAACTTTGGAACCGACGCTGGATGAGTTCTATTCGGCGATTAATAAAACCATTGCCAAGGGTGGGAATGTCATTATTCCAAGCTTTGCGCTGGAACGTGCACAGGAATTGCTTTATTATTTGCGCGAAGGTATTGAAAACAAGCAACTACCCTCTTATCTTCCGGTTTTTCTCGATTCGCCGATGGCGATTTCTGCGACTCAGATTTTTAAGCGCCATCCCGAGTGTTTTGATAAGGAAACCAGTGCAAATTTTAAATCTGGTTTCGATCCTTTCATGTTTCCCGGATTACATTTTACCCGGGAAACGGCCGATTCGATGGCGATTAATACCGTCGCTGGGGGGGCTGTGATTATAGCCGGTTCCGGCATGTGTACAGGCGGCCGGGTCAAGCACCATCTTAAACACAATCTTTGGGGCCGGAATAATACGATTATTTTTGTCGGTTTTGCCGCCTATGGGACTTTAGCTCGTCAGATTGTGGACGGCGCAAAAGAAGTTAAAATCTTCGGTGAAGAAATTCCGGTTCATGCAGGCATTTTGACTATCGGCGGTTTCTCCGCCCATGCCGATCAGGCGGAATTACTGGCCTGGCATCAACAAACTGGTCACCCGAAGATAACTTTTCTGGTACACGGTGATAAAGACGTCATGCCGGTGTTTGCCAAAAAACTGCACAACACTCAGGTGGAAATTCCCGAGTTACATCAGAAATATAATCTCGAAGAGTGGTTTTGAACACATGGCCAATTCCTGAAACTGTCGGCATGGATGCTGAATAATCCTTGATAATCGATTGAATTCAACACAATTCATTCGCCACAGTCAGGAAACAGCAGCTCACCGTTTGTATGATATAGATACCTTCGTTGATTAAGCAACATAGACCTGCCGCCAATCAAGACTGGCTCTTAGATCATACATTTGTTATGTCGTTTAATCAGTTCCGGCCTCTATAATTGAAAAAGGAATACCATGCTAAAAGAAGAAAATACCGCCCACAATTTCCAGTTTCCAATACTACAGGGCGTCTTACCCATCAAAAGGACACAAATACCGACCGAAGTCATCGCCGGAATCACACTGGCTGCGCTAGCCATTCCGGAAGTGATGGGTTACACCAAGATTTCCGGCACGCCAATAGTTACCGGACTGTATACCATTCTTATCCCAATGGTGCTGTTCGGCCTGTTTGGTTCCTCGCGACACCTGGTAGTCGGTGCTGATTCGGCGACCGCTGCCATCCTCGCTGCTGGCCTGTTAGGGTTTGCGGCGGTCGGTTCAGATCAGTACATAGCGCTGGCCGCGGTTTTGGCCTTTATGTCTGCAGGGTTTCTGCTTTTAGCGCG
Organism: Methylobacter sp.; assembly: GCA_036561065.1. Lineage (GTDB taxonomy): Bacteria > Pseudomonadota > Gammaproteobacteria > Methylococcales > Methylomonadaceae > Methylobacter_A. Next base: position 2,611 of record DATBQC010000506.1, read on the forward strand.
TTTTATTGGTCTTGGATTTATGGCGGACTTTCTTTCGAGAACAGTGCTTATTGGTTTCCTGACCGGGGTTGGCTTACAAGTTGCGTTGGGTGAAATATCCGGCATGCTCGGGCTAAAGGGAGGAGGACATGGCACACTGTTAAAAATTTGGACTGATTTCCAGAAGATTGAGCAGATAAACCTGTATTCTCTAGCCATTGCGCTCTGTGTGCTGACGGTTATTATCGGCTCAAAGAAACTTTCACATAAAATACCGGGGGCATTGATTGCCGTGCTTGGCGCTATTGTTGCCAGTTGGCTGCTGGATCTCAAAAGCCACATGCCTGTTCTTGGAACGGTACCCAGCGGTTTGCCACACATAGGCTTGCCAGACGTCAAGTGGGACTGGGATCTAATCGAAAAACTTGCCCCCACCGCCTTTGCCATGTTTGTGGTCATTCTGGCGCAAAGTGCTGCGACTTCGCGGGCCTATGCAGCCCGCTACAATGAAGTATTTAGTGAAAACACCGACTTGTTCGGTCTTGGACTAGCCAATATCGGTGCGGGCCTGTCAGGCACCTTTGTCGTTAATGGCAGCCCTACAAAGACACAAATGGTTGACAGCGCTGGCGGGCGCACGCAACTGTCGTTACTGATCACCGCTTTAATCGTATTATTGGTGCTACTGTTTCTGACCGGGCCATTGGCCTATATGCCCGACGCGGTGTTGTCGGCAGTGGTGTTCGTGATCGGTATAGACCTTATCGATGTTAAAGGAATGTATGGTATCTTCGTCCGAAGACGATCAGAGTTCTGGGTCGCACTGATCACCGCGTTGATGGTGGTGTTTATTGGCGTTGAACAGGGTATTTTACTGGCTATTGTGCTGTCGCTCATCGTTCATACTCGGCGTGGATATCGCCCAAAAAACGCCGTGCTTGTGCCTGCGGAATCAGGTGCCTGGCATCCACAACCGGTGCAAAGTAAAGCTCAGGCTTTGAAGGGATTAGTGCTCTACCGGTTTACACATAGTATGTATTACGCAAACGCACAGTTGCTCTCGGAAGAAATCACCTATCTAATCAATAATTCAGAACCGCCGTTATGCTGGCTTTGTATCGACGCCTCCGCAATCGATGATATCGACTACTCCGCAGCGGAAACACTTTGTTCTGTGCATGAAATATTAAAGAAAAAAAACATTCGTCTTGTCTTTGCACATGTCCTGGATAACGTCAAGGAAGAAAATCATAACGAGCTCCGCAATTTGTTAGGTAAAGAGGCTTTTTTTGACAGCTTGCATGATGTGGTAAAGGCCTATCAGCAGCAAACGAACATAGAAACGAACGGCTAGAAGCAGGATATCCATAAACAAATTATCGCTGTAAAAAAAGCCCAAGCAAAGACTTATCTATGGACATACCTTTTTGCTATTGGGGATGGGTTTGGCCCATAAAATGCCCCGAAAGGCCTTTTACTTTCACGAGTAGACATTTATCCGGCAAGGCTACGTGCTTGAGAAGCGTGACCGTGTTTTATTGCTGTAATTTTAGATATAAAAGAGACCTATGAAATTTAAACTGTTCTTGGCTTTTTGCCTTTTTTTCAATATGTTTCCGTATGCCCTCTGTGCCCAATCCGATCAAGAGGGCTCAATCCCGCAATTGCTTCTGCAATGGAATGCTGATCTCGAACAATCTAGCAAAGCCCTTGCAAGCCCAGACCTCGACGACGATGCCCTCAAACATCTACGCGAACATCTAAATGAACTCCGCAATGACGCCCTCTCCGCCCGCGACAAAATCACTTCAGAAATTAGTCATCTGCACGATGAACTAACCGCCCTTGGCCTCCCACCCGGAAAAGATGCCCCGAACGAATCTGCCAGTATCGCAACAAAAAGAAAGGTGTTGAATGATCAGCTGACTATCAAAGAGGGGCAAATCAAAGAAGCCGGGCTGATCATATCGAGCGCAGACGAGACTCTCGATCAGTTATCAGCTCTCCGTATCCATCGGTTCACGAAAAAAACTTTCAGCCGCGGATTGTCCGCCCTTGCTCCGGAAGTTTGGCAAAAAGGAATACCGAATCTGCAAGAGAAATTAAACGGGGTAAAAAACCAATTCGAGACATGGCAATCTGAAGAAACTGATGAATCGCTTAAGCGCATGCTTCTCCATTTATCCTTAACACTGATGGTTATCCTCGCCGTCGTTTGGCCTTTCGCCAGATGGTTTTCCAAAAAATTCGGACGAACTACCAACGTGCAGATACCGACCTATGTTGAATTGTTTCGGGCGGCATTAGCAGTTACATTCGTCCGAATCTTGCTGCCAATGAGCATAACGGTGTCCACTTACTTACTGCTTGATCAAGATCTTCATTGGCAAGGAGTCGTCCATGATTTTGCCTTTTCTATGCTTAAGGCATTTCTTATGATCATCCTGGCTACTGCCGTCAGCCGCGCGATACTCGCGCCCTTCAACGGCCGTTGGCGTCTGATGCCCCTGAATGACGCTGATGCTTGCTATGTCCATAAGACCATTACAGGATTAGCCTGGGTATTCGCCGTCGACCTGGTCCTTGATGACTGGCTGAGCTCAAGCGGAGCATCCCTGGAATTAATCATACTGCGGAAATTCTTGGTAGGTTTGTTAATCGCGGGATTACTGTTGGCCCTGCTGATACGCCGTCAGCTCTGGCGGATGGATATCCAGCACCGAAGAAAAAAGAGCGAAAAGTCCACGATTTGGCGTGGCCTTCGCGCACTGATTGGCGTGCTCGTGCTAATGATACCGGTCTCGGCAATTGCGGGTTATGTCGCATTATCTCGTCTTTTGGGTTCCCAGATAGTGCTCACGGGAGGCCTTTACATTCTGGTTGGCGTTATCATTGCCCTCTGTACTGAATTGATCGAGGAGTTGCTGAGCAAGGAAACCGAGTTAGGTTTGAAAATCAGGCAGAAACTTGAATTGACCGATGGAGGCGGCGAACTTTTGGTATTTTGGCTCAAAGCTGCAGTTAATTCCGTGATCTATATCAGCGCGATCTTAACACTTCTAGTGATCTGGGGAGCTGGCGGCGAAGACCTCAATGCATGGCTTTATACTGCTTTATTTGGTTTCAATGTCGGAGGGGTAGCCATTTCCATCACTACGATATTCCTTGCCATTGCATTTTTCTCCGGCATCCTGCTACTGACTCGCCTACTCCAGCGTTTTCTGAAACATGTCATTTTACCCAGAACCCTTATTGATTTTGGCGTACAGAACTCGATTCGGGCATCAGTAGGCTATATCGGATTTATTATCGCAGCAGGGGTTGCCATTTCAACTTTAGGAATTGATCTGAGCAAACTGGCAATCATCGTCGGAGCACTTTCGGTTGGCATTGGCTTTGGATTACAGAATATAGTCAATAATTTCGTTTCCGGTCTTATCTTGCTCATTGAGCGACCCATCAAGGTGGGGGATTGGGTAGTCGTCAACGACCAGCAGGGCTATGTAAAAAACATCAATGTGCGGGCGACTGAAATACAAACTTTCGATCGAGCGTCGGTGTTCATTCCCAATTCGAATCTGATCTCTAATCCACTCCTAAATTGGACATATGCGGACAAAACCGGTCGGATCATTATCCCGGTGGGTGTTGCCTACGGAACTGATACTAGAAAAGTACAGACTATATTGCTCGAAGTTGCCGCCGCGCATCCCTCGGTTTTCAATTCGCCGGAACCGTCTGTCTTGTTCAAGAGTTTCGGCGACAGTTGCCTGAATTTTGAACTACGCGCCTTTGTTCAAGATGTAGATAAGGTGATGACTGTAAACAGCGATCTTTGCTTTGAAATTGATGCGGTTTTCAGAAAGGAAGGCATCGAAATTCCCTACCCTCAACAGGACGTCCACTGGAGAGATATAGAAAGACTGGAAAAACTTGTCTCAAAAATACTGACTGAAAAAAAATCATAGTTGTAACTGCTTATGATTGAAAGCAGTCTGGCTTCCAGTCATAAGCAATTTTCGGCTCACAATAACTGTGACTGACGAGGTCAGTGTGTGCAAAATTGCACATGCCTTGCACACGCATAGTCTCGCGAGATGCACAGCAACGACGTTATATGCTGCACACCAGTAGCATTGACTTGCCCATCTAATTAGAGTCTGCTCAGTAAATCAACCCCGTAAATTTACAGTCAGAAAACAAGCGGAACCCGCGCGCCAGTTTAAAAATTGCTGTTCCCAAGCAAGCCTTAATGTCTTGATAAAGCCAGCGAGGCTACTTTTACACAGGGCAAAAAAATCCTTTCCAGGATCAGTAAGTTCATGACCAAGAAGATGCTGTTGATCCAGGCAATCGAAGTGTTCGCCCGTTTGGCCCAGATATAGTTGAGCCCGTAGCCATTCTTGCTTTGGCCAAATTTACCTTCGATGGGGATGCGTTGCACATAATCCTGCTTGCGTTGCGCTTTGGCCTGTCTCAACTGTTCACGGTTTTAGTCGGTCTCTTGTTTCGGACGGCCCAGTGGCTTACTACCGGCAAAATGAATGCCGAGTTGTTTGAGGTAATCCCGGTTGGAACGGATGCCGTAGATCGGGTCGGCCAGCACTCGTTCCGGATAGTGCCCGTATCGGTTTCGGTAAGCTTCCACTTGAGCAGTCAAATCCAAGCCCTCATGAAACGCATCTCAACGTAATATGTCGACATGAGCCAAGCAGTTGGCGTCGATTGAAAATTGAGCACTCGTACCGGTAAAATTTTGACCAGGAAAATGGGCTGGAAAACTTGAAAAATTAATGTTCTGGGCCAAATCACCCTGGTCAGACAGACACCGCTACAAACCTCTCTAAATGGTCAATTTTCTACCGGCGCCAACAGTACTGGGGGCATTTAGCGTAAAAGGCACCGACTTGGTCACCGTTACCAATGACGCCTACATTAACTCTGACACGATTGTGGATCTACTCATCAAGCTCAAGCAAGCATACACCGACATCCCATTAACACTCATTATGGACAACGCACGTTACCAAAGATGCAATAAGGTGACCGAACAAGCCGAGATGCTGGGTATCGACATCCTTTTTCTGCCTCCTTACTCGCCTAATTTGAACTTGATTGAGCGTTTGTGGAAGTTCACCAAAAAAAAATGCCTATACAATCGATATCACGAGACATTTTGCCATTTCAAGGAAGCCATCGGCGACTGCCTTGATAAGGTGAAATCTGCTTTCAAGGAACAAGTAAAAACACTTTTAAACCCAAAATTCCAGCTATTTAGAAAATCCGCAGGCGTGACCGCGTGAGGTATAGTACGCACAGTGTCTCTGACAGTAAGTTTGGTTGGCATCGCGGATTTACTGTTGAGCAAGAGATATTAAATGATTTCACACTGGCATTTCGTGTGTGCATGTAAATGATATCTCCACCCGAATCAAACCGAAAAACTGAAGAATAAATCCCCTAATTCGTTAGCCGAAATGAGAGCCATTATGTGGAATCCAACAAGGGACTAAGCCAACATTTTATTTGGCTTCACACTTTTGCGTGCAAATCGAATTACTCATTTAGTTGATCACCCCATTCATCCACTAGGGTTTACTACGTATTGCACAAATGATTTGTTTTCTCTAACCTGATTTTTGCCCTGATAACGATTAAATCCCTCCTCGATACAGTCGAACATGGGTAATATTTAGCGAACGATCCAGATATATTTTGAAACTAAGTACTTAGCAATCAGTTCGTATGACTTCTTAATGTAACAGTCGATTTATTGATTATCAATGACCAACGAACTTCATGCGAGTCACTTATGGGGGTTTTTATGTTCACGAAAGTTAGGTGGTGTTTGTTTTTGATCGTTCTATTGGATCAAAACGCGTTTGCACAACTACCAAATTTTACCGAGATGATAAAAACCAATGGCGTTGCCGTGGTCAATATCAGTAGTACGCAAAAAGCGCCGCCTGAGGCTGAAAACGTCCCCGAACAGCCGCAGTTACCGCAAGGAATGCCTCCCGAAATGGAAGAATTTTTTAAGCGCTTCTTGGAGGAACAGGGCGGCGGATATGTTCCAAGGGATACTACATCCTTGGGCTCGGGTTTTATTATTTCCCCTGATGGGTATATCTTAACCAATAGTCATCTGGTAAAAGATGCTAATGAAATCGTAGTGAAATTATCCGACCACCGAGAACTGTTAGCCAAAGTGATCGGCTCAGATACACGCACCG
>DATBQC010000507.1:0-2336 GCA_036561065.1 Methylobacter sp.
ACCGCATTAAGCGCATCGGTTACCTCCTACGCCATTTTAGTCACTGCGTTGTTAATCGGCGGCGCGATTGGCGCAAAAGCCGCATTAAAAGTAGAAATGACGCAAATGCCGGAACTGGTTGCCATCATGCACAGCTTGGTGGGTATGGCGGCTGTGTTGGTGGGTTATGCCAATTTTATGGATGCGTCTACAAGCCTTAGCGGTGTAGAAAAAAACATCCATGAAGTTGAGATTTACATCGGCATCCTGATCGGAGCTGTGACCTTTTCGGGCTCGGTGATTGCTTTCGGCAAACTCAGCGAACGCATCAGCGGCAAACCGATGTTGCTGCCGGGTCGCCATTGGTTGAATTTAGGTTTGCTGATTGCAGCCGTCATCATGGGACGGATGTTCTTGCAACAGGCTGAAACCGGCGGCGGCACCTTACCCTTATTGCTGATGACTGCGATTGCGCTGGTGTTTGGCGTACACATGGTCATGGCTATCGGCGGCGCTGACATGCCGGTAGTGGTGTCAATGCTGAACAGCTATTCTGGATGGGCGGCTGCGGCAACCGGTTTTATGTTGAGCAACGATTTGTTGATTGTAACCGGCGCATTGGTCGGCAGCAGCGGCGCGATCTTGAGTTACATCATGTGCCGTGCGATGAACCGTAACTTTATCAGTGTTATTGCCGGCGGTTTCGGTACCGGTTCAGGCGGCCCGGAAGCGATTATTGAAGGCGAAGTCACGCCGATCAGTGCCGAAGACACCGCACAATTGTTGCTGGATGCCAAAAACATCATGATCATTCCAGGCTACGGCATGGCGGTTGCTCAGGCCCAACATACTGTTAATGAAATCACCAAGCTGTTGCGGGATAAAGGCAAGAAAGTCGGTTTCGGCATCCATCCGGTTGCAGGCAGAATGCCCGGCCATATGAACGTGCTGCTGGCCGAAGCCAAAGTGCCTTACGACATCGTTTATGAAATGGACGAAATCAACGAAGATTGGGGCCATGTCGACGTATCGATCGTGATCGGCGCGAATGACATCGTCAATCCGTCCGCATTGGATGATCCGAACAGCCCGATTGCCGGTATGCCGGTACTGGAATGTTGGAAAGGCGAAACTACCATCGTACTCAAACGCAGCATGGCATCAGGCTATGCCGGCGTGGGTAATCCGTTGTTCGTACTGGAAAATACCCGCATGTTGTTTGGCGATGCCAATGCGACTATGCAGGCGGTGTTGAAGGCGTTGAAGGGGTAAGGTGAACCGTGTTGGGGGAGCTTGCGCATCCCCCAACATTTCGACTTATAACTACTTTTTTTAGGTTTATAAAACCTGCCTATCAAAAACAATCCCGCCATTCTCCACACAATTCCGACCATTATGTTTGGCCCTGTATAACGCCGAATCGGCCGATTTAATTAGCCTCGCGGCAGTTTCTTCATCTATGGAAATCGATGTGCTATCCGGCTGGTAAGTTGCCACGCCGATAGAAACAGTAACCGGGATGGAAGCATCATCAAATGCAATGACCAGCGCCTGGATAGTCTTGCGCACCCTTTCTGCAATCTCCAGCGCCTTGGCTTCATCGATATTGGACAATAACGCGACGAACTCTTCTCCGCCGTAACGGACAAATATGTCATTGTCTCTCAACTGCTCTCTTATTGCGGCGGCCACCAAAGACAGTACCCGATCACCACCCTGATGCCCATGCTTGTCATTGACCGACTTGAAGAAATCGATATCGAAAAACTGGCAGGATAACGGTTCGGCATTGCGTTTGCAGCGATTTATTTCCTCGTCTATGCGCTGCTCCAAAAAGCGCCTGTTATTGACCCCCGTTAATGCGTCGAGATAGCTGACCCGCCTGATCTCTTCGACATGAAGATTATTTTCCAGGCAAACACTGACTATTGAGCTGAGGTGTTCTATGAAGTCTGTGGCCATATTATCGGCAAACCGATCAAGCTGATAGCTGCCCAGATTTAACGCTCCCAGGTATTTACCCCGGCGAGTTAAAGGCGTTATGGCAACACTGGTTGGTTGTCTGTCAAGGTGCGAAAACAGGCTTGCACATCGAGCCTGTTCGTAAGCACCAATATAGTGTTGAATGGCAGTTGATTTTAAAGATTCCTTACTGCTCAACAGCGTTAATCCATTTTTTGAACTGACCGGGTAACCGTTGTTGTTAAGGGTTTTTGCAATTTCACCTGTTTCGTCGTTCAGGCATAGGCTGATCACATCAAGATCAAAGTAATTTTTACCTTCTTCAAGCAGGTGGTCAATGGTATCCGATAGGGAATTGAGCTTTAGCAATCTTATTTCGAACGCCCGAAACTTCT
>DATBQC010000508.1:0-4448 GCA_036561065.1 Methylobacter sp.
ATCGCCTGATGCTTCATTTTCATCGCCGCTTTGTTGACCACCAGCCTGGAGCTGATATTCATAATCAAATCGCGCGGTTCCAGGTCATTGGCCTTTAGCGTATTGCCGGTATCGACCAGGTCGACAATACAATCGGAAAGACCGACCAGCGGAGCCAGTTCCATTGATCCATACAATTTAATGATTTCAGCTTGTATGCCGAGGCTAGCAAAATAGCGCTGGGTTATTTTAACGTATTTAGTCGCAACGCGAACCCGCCCGGCAATCGCGGGCGCATCTTTGTGCGCCGCCGTCATTAACCGGCAGCAGGCGATGTTCAAATCCAGCGGCTCATATAGGCTTTCAGCGCCATGCTCCAGCAGGATGTCTTTTCCGGCAATGCCCATGTCAGCCGCGCCATATTCAACAAATGTAGGCACATCGGTGGCGCGTATGATGACCAGCTGAACGTCATCACGGGTGGTCCGTAAAATTAGTTTTCGGCAGGTTTTTGGGTCGTCAATCGGCGTGATGCCTGCCTCTGCCAACAATGGCAATGCATCTTCGTAAATTCGGCCTTTAGATACGGCGATAGTTAGCATAGTCACACCTTATCTTGGGACGCGGCGTATCGTCGCGCCCAATTGCGCGAGTTTTTCTTCGATGTGATCGTAACCCCGGTCAATATGATAAATGCGATCAACCAAAGTATCCCCTTCTGCCACCAGCGCGGCTATCACAAGACTTGCCGACGCTCTTAAATCAGTCGCCATAACCGGTGCACCGGTCAGTTTGGTAACGCCGCTACAGATGGCAGTATTCGATTCCAGCTTAATATCGGCACCCATACGCTGTAATTCCTGAACATGCATGAAGCGATTTTCAAAAACTGTTTCAGTGATAATGCCCACGCCGTCGGCGATCGCATTCATGGCGGTGAACTGCGCCTGCATATCGGTCGGGAAGGCAGGGTAGGGTGCTGTGCGCACCGAAACAGCCTTGGGCTTTTTGCCGTGCATATCAAGCTTTATCCAGTCTTCGCCGGTGGTGATCTCAGCGCCGGCTTCAACCAGTTTTTCCAGAACGGCATCCAGAATATCAGGCCGGGTGTTTTTAAGTTTGATGCTTCCGCTGGTAATGGCTGCGGCAATCAGGTAGGTGCCGGTTTCGATTCGGTCGGGAAGGATGTCATAGTGAATGCTTTCAACGCCCAGCTTTTCAACGCCTTCAATAACCAGTACATCGGTGCCTATACCGGTGATTTTGGCGCCCATTTTGTTAAGAAAGTGCGCCAGATCGGTGACTTCAGGTTCCTTGGCGGCATTTTCAATAATCGTGGTTCCGTCAGCTAACGCGGCAGCCATCAGCAGATTCTCAGTGCCGGTAACGGTGATCTGTTCCAGAACTAGGCGGCAGCCTTTAAGTCGGGTCGCTTTGGCGTGGATAAAACCGTTTTCGACGGTAATGTCGGCACCCATTTTTATCAAGCCGTTAATGTGTATGTCGACAGGACGTGAGCCGATAGCGCAGCCGCCGGGTAACGACACATGGGCTTCGCCAAATCGGGCCAATAAGGGACCCAAGACCAGGATCGAAGCGCGCATGGTTCGAACCAGTTCGTAGGGCGCTACAAAACTGTTAATGGTGCTGGCATCGACTTCGATATTCATCTTTTCGTCAACGGTCAGATGAACGCCCATGCGACCCAGTAGTTCCATGGTGGTGGTGATGTCATGGAGATGCGGTATGTTGCCGACGCTAACCGGCGATTCCGAGAGCAGGGTGGCCGCCAGAATCGGTAAGGCGGCATTTTTGGCGCCGGAGATACGCAGCTCGCCAGAGAGTCGTGCGCCGCCGGTAATAATTAGTTTGTCCATAAGATTAAGGTTGAAGGTTCAAGGTCAAGGGTTCAAGGTTGATCCGCTTGAACGGCAAAATGGCTCGATTGATCGAAGCCGCTGAGTTTGGCAAGGTTGAGCAATTGCTCGGGAATATTTTTGAAAGCTATCTGCGTTCTATTTTGCCGGGAATATTTAATCCATTCAATCATTAGCGCAAGTCCCGCGCTGTCGGTACTGGACACGCGGCTCAGATCTATGGTGACTTCTTTTGCGCTATTTAAGAAAGAAAATGATTTGAGAGTCTGCTTGTCGATAGTGGCAAAGGTTAAGTCGCCATCAATAATGAAGTGTCTCGGACTCTCTTTAATAATATTCAGTCGGCTCACTTTTTTTCTTCCGCGGATTTAAACAGGAACTGGCCGAGCGCTTTTTCCAGGATAATGGCAGATTGGGTGATTTCGATTTTGCTGCCATCTTTTAAATGATCATCCGAACCGCCCGGCTCCAGGTTGACATATTGCTCGCCTAACAGACCTGCAGTAAAGACGCTGGCGGTGGTGTCGTCAGGAAGGGTATTGTATTGCGAATCAATACTCAGCTGTACAACGGATTCATAGGTTTTAGGGTCGAAAGTAATGGCGCTGACCTTGCCGATTTTAACGCCGGCCGCTGAAACGGGCGATTTAACCTTCAATCCGCCTGAGTTTTCAAAACGGGCAGTAATCGTATAGCTCTCATGTTCGGTAAACGAGCTTAAATTACTCACTTGCAAGGCAAGAAAAAATAATCCGACAATGCCTGATGCGACAAAAAGTCCGACAAATGTGTCTTGGGTACTGGTGTGCTGCATGTTACTTATCTCCAAACATGAGAGTGGTCAGAATAAAATCAAGACCTAAAATACTAAAAGCTGAATTGACTACGGTACGCGTGGTGGCTCGACTGACCCCTTCAGAGGTCGGGATTGCGTCATAGCCTTCAAACAGCGCTATCCAGGAAGCGACAAAACCGAATACGATGCTTTTAATAACGCCATTGATAATGTCATCCTGAAAGTCGAGTTTGGCTTGCATTTGCGACCAGTAAGCGCCTTCATCAACGCCTAACAGGCCTGATCCAACCAATTGTCCGCCGATAATACCTATCGCACTGAACAGTGCGGCCAGTAAAGGCATGGATAAGAGTCCGGCCAAGAAGCGAGGAGAAATAATGCGTTTGATCGGGTCGACGGCCATCATTTCCATGCCCGATAGCTGCTCGGTCGCTTTCATCAGACCGATTTCCGCTGTTAACGCGGAACCGGCTCTGCCGGCAAATAAAAGTGCCGAAACGACGGGGCCGAGTTCCCTGACTAAAGAGGCCGCGACCATCACTCCAAGCGATTCTTCGGCGCCGAAATCAGAGAGCGTGTAATAGCCTTGCAGGCCCAGAACCATGCCGACAAACAATCCTGAAATAGTGATGATCAGAAAAGATAACACACCGACCGAATACATCTGGTTAAGCAACAGTCTGGGACGAGGCAATACATCGAGTATGCCGGAGATAGTCTGTAACAGGAAAAACGTGCCGCGTCCGAGCTTGGTAAAGCTGGTTCGGGTGTTTTTGCCCAATTGCTGTAGAAAATCAATCATTTTAAATTATGGTTCAAGGTGCAAGGTAAAAGGTGCAAGGTGGAAAAACCTTGAGCTTTAATAACGTTTTCCAGTTGACAATAAGTCGTCAACATAATCTTTTGCCGGATAATGAAAATGTGCCGGACCATCAGCAGCGCCGGTCATAAACTGCTGCACCCAGTCCGATTCGGATTGTTCAATTTCTTTAGGCGTACCCTGACCGACAACTTTGCCTTCTGAGATAACATAAATATAATCCGCTATCGCCGCTGTTTCATGAACATCATGAGAGACAACGATGCTGGTTAGTCCTAAGATGGTATTCAGCGACTTAATAAGGTGAACCAAGGCTCCCTTGGAAATGGGATCTTGGCCGGTAAAGGGTTCATCGTACATGATCATCATCGGATCCAGCGCAATGGCCCTGGCTAACGCAATGCGCCTAGCCATGCCGCCGGACAGCTCGTTAGGCATCAGTTTGCGCGCGCCTCTCAAGCCTACCGCCTGCAACTTCATCAGCACCAGCGTGCGAATCATCGATTCGGGTAGGTGAGTATGCTCGCGCAACGGAAAAGCGACATTATCAAAGACGTTCATATCTGTTAATAATGCGCCGCTTTGGAACAACATGCCCATGCGTTTGCGCAGATTATACAGCTCTGCTCGTCGCAAACGGTGGACATTGTTGCCATCGACGGTAATGGAACCTTGCTCAGGAAACAATTGCCCGCCGATCAGTTTTAACAGAGTCGTCTTGCCGGTGCCGCTAGGCCCCATGATGGCCGTTATTTTACCGCGCTCAAATTCCAGAGAAATATCGTTAAATATTTTCTTGTTGCCGCGAGAAAACGACAAGTTTTGAACAGAAACCAGACTGTTTTGCGGGGTGACGCTGTTATCCATGCGTAATTAGAGTTATTAATTTAGAAATTAAACAGGCTATTTTCTATGACTAGCCCCTGTTAAGTCAATCTATTGTGCCGCTGGTTTGAAAGGCAACAGTTATATAGGG
>DATBQC010000509.1:0-7562 GCA_036561065.1 Methylobacter sp.
GATCTCTTGAATTGTCGCCATGCCCGGTTCAGGCAGGCGGGCAAGATAGATCAGCAGGCGCAGTGAAAGATCCGTGAACTGCGTAAGTTGCATATTGAATACTCCTTCAAAGTCGCCGGTCTTTTAGCTTATATCTTGAAAATTAAAAGATAGGTCTTGACGGTTTAATAATCGCACAATAAGATGCATCCTAAATGCATCTTATTGTTGCGCCTTGGCAAAGGCCCTGAAAGTTAGGGCAATTGAAGATGTATTTTAAACACCTTTTTAATTATTTGGAGAAAAAAATGTCACAACAAGAATCTTTGTACGAGAAATTGGGCGGAGAAGCCGCTGTTAATGCCGCCGTTGATATTTTTTACCGCAAGGTGTTGAGCGATGACCGCATCAGTTCCTTTTTTGAAGGCGTGGATATGGAAACTCAAGCCGCCAAACAAAAAGCTTTTTTGACGATGGCTTTCGGCGGACCGCATAATTACAGCGGCCTCGATATGCGTCGTGGACACGCCCATCTGGTCGAGCGCGGCCTGAATGACGCCCATGTCGATGCAGTGATCGAAGACCTCGCCGCCACCCTCCGCGAGTTGAATGTAGGTGAGGATCTGATCGCTCAGGTTGCCGCCATCGCCGAAAGCACACGCAACGACGTGCTGGGCCGTTAATTTTCGATCTTTGAAACAGGTGCGCCGCCATGGTTAATATTCGTTACGCAAAAGACAACTTCGAACTGGGTGAAAACCAATCCGTTCTGGATTGTTTGACCGGTCGCGGTGTGCCCGTTCCTTTTTCCTGCCGCAGCGGGGTCTGTCAGACCTGTCTTATGCGCGCCACCGGAGGCAAGCCTCCTGAAAGTTCGCAAAATGGCTTGAAGGATAGTTTAAAGCTCCAGAACTATTTTCTAGCCTGTATTTGTCATCCCACCGCAGACCTCGAAGTTGCCATGCCGAATGACGATGATGTACAGGCAGTTATTCCGGCTACCGTCAAAAGCCTGAAATTGCTCAATTCGGAAATTATGCATGTCGTGCTCGAATGCCATGCGCCCATCGATTACAGGGCCGGGCAATTCATCAACCTGTTTCGAGACCAGTCGCTTGGCCGCAGTTACTCGCTTGCCAGTGTGCCGCATGAAGACGATCATCTTCACCTTCATGTCCGTCGGCTGCCCCAAGGCCGGGTAAGCGGCTGGATACATGAGGAATTACGTCCCGGCGAGACGGTTGAGATTCGCGGCCCCGGCGGCGACTGCTTTTACATTTCCGGCAATACCGAACAGGGTTTGATCCTGATCGGTACGGGCTCGGGGCTTGCGCCTCTCTACGGTATTATCCGTGACGCTCTCAGTCAGGGGCATACAGGCCCTATCCATTTGTTTCACGGCAGCCGCGATCTGAACGGGCTCTATTTGACCGGCGAACTGCATGATCTGGTTCAGCAATATCCGAACTTCAATTATGTACCCTGCCTTTCCGGTGGCGATGTGCCCCACGGTTTTGCGGCTGGACGTGCCGATGATGTGGCTTTCCAGCAGATTCCCAATCTGAAGAACTGGCGTATGTTTCTTTGCGGACATCCGGACATGGTTAAAACGGCCAAGATGAAAGCCTTTATGGCGGGGGCCTCTATGAAGGATATTTATGCCGATGCGTTCAATGTCAGTCAGTCTTCCTGATTGCAGGGTTTTCGTCACTTTCTCGGGGGGATGCTACGCTGATGTAATGCCTGGATAATGGGCTGTTTCTGCAAATACTTTCAGATGGAGATTTCTTATGCCTCAAGTCGTTGCCTTATATCGTTATCCCGTGAAGAGCTTCACCCCCGAACCGTGTGAAGTTGTCGATGTCCTTGCTGAGGGGCGAATTGCCGGCGACAGGGTGCTCGGCTTCCGCTTTGCCGATTCAGGCGCAATCGATGATGCCTGGAGTACAAAGCATGAGTTCATTGCGCTGGTGAATACGCCGGGCATCGCCCGCCTTCAACTTCGGTTTGATCAAAAGGCGCTTAGATTATGCATCAGCTTGGAAGGTGACGTCCTGGTCAATGAAGTGCTGGACGAACAGGGTCGCAAGAAAATTGCCGCCGCGATCGAAAACTTTGTGCTCGAACTGGACGAAAATCCGCTTACCTTTCACCCGGAAAGGCTCCCGTTGCGATTAGTGGGAGACGGGATTACGCCCCGGTATCAGGACAACGAGGCAGGCCAGATAACATTGCATAGCCGTGCAAGCTTGGCGGCTGTCGGTACTGCTGTCGGCGATAACGATCTCAGTGAGCTACGCTTCCGCTCAAACATCGTCGTCGACGGCCTGGATGCCTGGGAAGAGCAAAATTGGGTGGGGCGCAAGATTCGTATCGGTCAGGTCAACTTCGACGTTGTGAAGCCGAAGACCCGGTGTCTCGCTACGCAGGCCAATCCTGACTCCGGCAAACGGGATTTGCCGATCCTTAAAACGCTAACCAAAGCCTTTAGGCAGGACAAGCCCACGTTCGCAATCGCGATGGTTACCAGGGGTGCCGGAGGGCAGGTTCAAGTTGGCGATAAAGTCAGTCTGCTTGACTGAAAAGCTGTCCAGAAAAATTGTTTCAATCTATTTTTTGTTACGATTGGAAATAGTGGCTTGAATTTTCTTTGCTAATGACTCAATCCCGCGCTGAGTCACTTTCTCATGGCTGCCTTTCAGCTCGATGTCATAGCGGGCAATAGCCGTCTGCTTTTTAACGTCGATTAAATAAACCCACAAATAAGAAAATAGAAAACTGGGTTTGCTGTGCTGGCTGACGATTATCCAGTCGGCACCGAGTTGCCCGCCTAATTGCGCTGCTATATCAGGAAAACGGAATAGATAACCGAAACTGTCATTTGCGGTTTTTTGCATGCCGGCTTCGACAGGAACGATTTCGTAACCGTCGATTTGTCTTAACACCTTGGTCAATAAGGGCGCCATGGATGCGGTTCGTTGCTGTTCTGCCGGCGTATTGGGCAAGGAAGTGATGTCGTTTAGCTCGAAATCAAGCACGGCAATCCGCGCCGCGGCGTTGGCCGTATCGGTTAGCAAGGCGCTAAAAACTAAAACGAGGAAACTCAATTTATTGATGTTCATGGGCTAATTCCTATCAGATGTCGGTAGTAGTAAATCGCGTTCCAGGCCGTCGATACCGTCGGATAGTGCTTGTTTTATAAAGCCGACCAATTCATCGCGTTGATTCCGGCTCACATCGATCTCGACAGTCCAGCTGATTTCGCTGGAATCCGGGCCGATTTTGCAAACATCGACCGTTCCCAAGTAACGATTGACTGGAAAAGGAGATTTGATGCGGTTGTACTGAAATCGCCTTGTTTGATGATCGATAGATTCGATTCGATCGATAATTTCCTCGCCGCTGGTCAAGCTCATAAGCCGGGTTGCGCCCACATCGCAGCCCGTCACTCGGCAAGAGGTAATCACCGGAAACCAGCGATCAAGGCCGACGATTTGAGCAATTGCCTGCCATGCTTTATCGGTTGGCAGGGCAATGATTTTGGTTACATTTACTGTTTCAATCATATCGATTCCTGATTAGGTTTGTTTAAGGTGGCTTTAGCTTAGGCTACCAAGCCTGTTCGGTAACTCGATATTTGCCCGCAAAACACGGGCAAATTGCCCGCGTGTCAGATGATGTCTTTTCAGCGCGGTTGCCGACCATTAGAATGCATCGTTCCGGGACTCGTCCACACAGGCACGCCATGAATCTACAACTGCATTTGCTGTACCGTATCGCAATGGTTGCCTTGCTGTGTTTGCTGGTGATCGCATCTTATTCGCTGTATCAAAGCCACCGGCAGGCCGAACAAACGACAGAACAGATTGCAGAGGGGCTGGGCAGGCAACTGGAGTCTCAGCTGATGCTGATCGAGGCCGGCATCGGCCAGACCAATCCGTTTCCGGATTTTGGGTTATGGAAACAAACCGGCAATCAGCCCGGTATATGCGTAGCTTATGCGGCTGCCGATAGTGCGAGGTCACACAGTGTTTGCAACGGCACAAAACAGATAGAGGCCGATTGGCCCGCAGGCTTTGAAGAAGCTTATCGGTGGATTTTTAATCCCGGATGGCAGGCCATGCGCTCGGTCGCGTTGCGTGGCCGGGTTTACGGTTTGCTAACGGTGACGCCTAGCGCCGAACTGGAAATAGCGGAAGCCTGGAATAAAACCCGCAGCCTGATGGCACTGTCCACCGTTACGGTTTCGGCGGTTTGCCTGCTGGTTTATCTGAGCATCAGCAGGGCTTTGAAACCGGCGCAAACCATTGTCGCCGGTTTGGAAGACATGGAAACAGGCCACCTCGCTTACCGCTTGCCGTTGTATGAACTGAATGAATGGCAGCGCATTGCCGCAGCCATCAACCAGCTGGCGGCCAGTCAACAAAACCTGCTGGAAGAGCGGCAAAAGCTGGTCGTGAAATTGATCAACCTTCAGGAAGAAGAACGCCGTTATTTGTCCAGGGAATTGCATGATGAGTTTGGCCAATGCCTGGCAGCTATCAACGCCGTTGCTACGTCCATCAAGCAAACGGCGGCACAGCAATGTCCCGACTTGATCGATGAAGCCGATCACATCAGCCGCATTACTTCGCATATGCTGGACAGCGTACGCGACTTGCTTGGCCGGCTGCGCCCGGCTGAGTTCGACGAATTAGGTTTGGCCGCCAGCCTCAACAGCCTGGTGGCAGGCTGGAATGGACGTGGCGGCGGCAAGACCCGCTATCGTTTGACCATCAACGGCGATTGCGCATCATTACAGGAAACGCAGGCAGTAATGTTGTTTCGGATTGCACAGGAGTGCCTGACCAATATCGCCAAACATGCGGCGGCATCGGCTTATTAGGCATCCGCGAACGAGTTGCCGCCTTGCACGGACAACTGGGTTTGGCGATTGCAAAGCCCCACGGCCTGATCGTTGACGTCAGGCTGCCGATTACTGAGGCGAACGCATGATCAACATTCTGCTGGTCGACGACCACGCGATCGTCCGCGAAGGCTACCGCGCCTTGCTGGCAAAACAGCCCGGTTTGCAAGTGATTGCGGAAGCGGGCGATAGCGCAGAGGCTTATCGGTTGTTTAAGGAGTTCCAGCCGGATCTGGTGATTACCGATATTTCCCTGCCCGGCAGCAGCGGCCTGGAACTGATTGCCCGCATCAAACAACGCCGTGCCGATGCCAAAATCCTGGTGTTCAGCATGCATCAAAACCCCGGTTTTGCTGCGCAGGCCATGCGAGCCGGTGCCTTGGGCTACGTGACCAAAAGCAGTCCGCCCGAGGACTTGTTACGGGCGATACACGAGGTGCATGCCGGTCGGCACACTTTGAGCGCCGACATCGCCCAGGCCTTGGCACTGGAAAAACTCGGCAGCGAGCGCATCGCGCTGGAAACATTGACGGTGCGGGAATTCGAAATTCTGCGCTTGCTGGTCGACGGGCGAAGCAACGACGAAATTGCCCAGACCCTTAACATCAGCCCGAAAACCGTCGGCAATTGCCACTATCTGATCAAACGCAAATTGGGCGTTGCCAGCGACATAGAGCTGACGCGCTTGGCGATTAAATTGAATGTGCTGGATCTTTTGGAGCTGTCTGCTTCAGTTGATTCTATTCCGTAAGACTGATGGATGGGTATGTAGCCAACAGGGGCAAAAAAATCGACTAACCGTCGAGAAACTAAACAGTCAGGAGAGCCTTCAGCTTATTGGGTGAGGTTTATTTTTCAGCTTGGATAACATGAAACGCGTCTGCGTAAATATCGCCCATAGATGCGCCTTTCATAAACGCCATTCGTTTGGTCTGATTGACCATTTCCGGGTGTCCGCAGAGAAAAACGCGCCATCCGTTTAAAGTTTCAACAGATGATAAGGCGATGTCATGGGCGCGGCCCCGGACATGATCCGATTCAATGTCCTCCCCTGAAAGACAGGGTGTGTAATGAAAGTTATCAAACTCTGCGGCAAGTTCGCGCATTTCATCAACAAAATACAGGCCGTTAAGATCGCGGCTGCCATGATACAAATGGATAGGGCCCGAGTGATCCTGCGCCAAAGCGTCGGCGATAATGCCGTAAAGCGGTGCCAAGCCGCTGCCGGTTCCGACCAGCATTAATGGTTGATCAGCGCGTCCGGGCAGATAATGACAGGAGCCTTGCGCTTCCGAGATGGTTAATTGCTCGCCTGGCTCCAACTCATCATATACCCAGCTGCTGAACTGGCCATTCGGCAAGCGGCGAATATGAAATTCCAGGATGTTTTCATGCTGCGGGATATTCGCAATCGAATAGCTGCGGGTCAAGCCATCGGGTCGTTTTAAATTGACAAACTGGCCGGCGAAAAAATTAAACGGGCTTTGGTATTCCAAAACCAATTGCACGATATCGGGCGTTAGCAGCTGTTTTTTGATAACGCCGGCTTCAATCGAAGCGCCTTGCTGGTTGGGTAAGGCGACGGTCATATCCTGTTCGGGATGACAGATACACGCCAGGAAATAGTTCTGCATTTGCAGGGTATCTTTAAGGCCGACTTGGGCCGAGACAGGTGGAGAGTTATCAAGACTGCGCATTTGGCAGGCTTGGCAAAGACCTTGACGGCAACCATTAGGCACTTTTATGTTTTCCCGTAACAAGGTCTCTAATACAGTCTCATCCGGTTGACAGGAAAATGTTGATTCGCCAATAGTTATGCTTCGCATGGTCTCCACCTGGTATTTCAGTTATTTGCCCAAGATGTCTTTACGAGTGCTTTCCGCAATAGCCGCTGCTTGGCCGATCAGTTCCGCTGGTACATTCAGTTCGGTTAATGTTGCGCCAAGATGTTCCATAACCGCATCAAAATGGCTGTCATTCAAGCCCATCTTGACCAGATGTGCATGAGCAGTACGCATGTCTGTGCCGCTGTAATTGTTAGGGCCGCCAAATGCCATAGTCAAAAAAGCTTTTTGTTTGGCAGCTTGTTTTTCCATGTCGGAATTGTCGAAAAAACGGTTAATGCGGTAATCAGCCAGCACTTTACGATAAAAAATATCTACGGCAGCATTAACAGCCGCTTCGCCGCCGAGTTTTTCATAGAGTGTTTGGCTTGTTTCTTGTGATTCGCTCATTATTGTCTCCAGTATGGTGTTGGGTAATTATTATTATTTAAGCAAACTTGCTCAAACGGAAGTTTATAACAACGGACGAATTTATGCTATATAAAACTTTTACAAGTTATATGTGTCATAATGAGCTATTATCTATGCCTGCCCAACTAAAGAGCCATGACCAAAAGGATGAATGCCCTAATACCCCCAAAGATAAGTTCCCGACAACATCAGATACTTGAGCATTTGCTGGAAAACAGGAATGGCTTGAGCGTTGATGAACTGGCTAAAGTGCTGGATATTTCAAGAACGGGTGTGCAACAGCATTTTGTTGTTCTTGAGCGCGATGGTTACATCAAAAAAAGCATGCTCAATAAAACAGCCGGACGGCCGGTGACGATTTACGTTATAACCGACAAGGGCAACAACTATTTTCCGAAGCAATACGCTTGGTTTTCAGAGCT